>MGPV01000004.1:39463-45431 GCA_001797615.1 Deltaproteobacteria bacterium GWC2_65_14 | reverse complement strand
CTGGTCGCTTTCCGAGAGGTAGGCCGACATCGGAAGGGAGACGACCTCCCGGGCGGCCGCCTCGGATGCCGGAAAATCGCCCGTTTTGTATCCCAGCCCCTGGAACGCCTCCTGCAGGTGGAGGGGAATCGGGTAGTGGACGGCGGTCGGGACCCCGTTTCCGTTCAGGTGCGCCGCGAGTTCGTCCCTGGACGGCGTGCGGATCGTGTACTGGGCGAAGACGTGGCTGTTCCCCTCCGCGATCGCCGGCACGGAGACGACATCGCCGAGGCGCTCCGAATACCGGGCTCCCAGGCGGGCGCGGCGTTTCACCTCGTCCCCGAACCGCGGGAACTTTCCGAGGAGCACCGCCGCCTGGATCTCGTCGAGCCGTCCGTTGATCCCGATCATCCGGTGCCGGTAGCGCTCCCACTGCCCGTGGTTTCGCAACCCCCGCACGCGGTCCGCCAGCGCATCGTCCGAGGTGAACACCATCCCTCCGTCCCCGTAGCAGCCCAGCGGCTTGGAGGGGAAGAAGGAGGTCACGCCCATGTGCGGGAAGCCGCAGGACATCCGCCCGTTGCGCTCCGCCCCGAACGACTGGGCGCCGTCCTCCACGACGAACAGGCCATACTCCGCGGCGATGGAGCCGATCGCCTCCATTGCGGCGCACTGCCCGTAGAGGCTCACCGGGAGGATCCCGCGGGTCTTTTTCGTGACCGCCTCCTCGATCCTGGCCGCGTCGATATTGCAGGTCGTGGGGTCGATGTCCACGAACACCGGGATCGCCCCCGTGAGCGCGATCGCCTCGGCGGTGGCGACGAAGGTGAAGGGAACGGTCACGATCTCGTCCCCCGCCTGGACTCCGTAGGCCATGAGGGCCAGCAGGAGCGCGTCGGTCCCCGAGGAGCATCCGATCCCGTGCTTCGCGCCGACATAGGCGGCCAGCGCCGTCTCCAGCCCGCTCCCCTTCGGCCCCAGGACGAACTGCCCCGTCCGCAGGACCTCGTCGATTTCCTTGCGGATTTCCGTCTCGCAGGCGGCGAACTGGCTTTGCAGGTCGACGAACTTCATGGGGACCGGTCCTTTCCGCGGCAGACCCCGCGAGGAAAAATTGCTTTCTTGTATCACAGCGCTGCCCGGTTTTCCAATTCCGTCATCCGTTTTTCATGGCGCGCCCCGGAACGATTCTGCTATAAGTAAAAGGTTCCGGAGGGATGGCCGAGCGGCTGAAGGCGGCGGTCTTGAAAACCGCTGAAGCGCAAGCTTCCGTAGGTTCAAATCCTACTCCCTCCGCCAGATGGAATGCCACGACGGAGAGGTGGCCGAGCCGGCTGAAGGCAACCGCCTGCTAAGCGGTTGTACGGGTAAAACCGTACCGAGGGTTCGAATCCCTCCCTCTCCGCCATTTTGTTCGAACCTGTTCCTTGAAATCATTCCGAACCACGGAGAGGTGTCCGAGCTGGCCGAAGGAACGCGACTGGAAATCGCGTAGGTGGCTAATCCCCGCCTCGAGGGTTCGAATCCCTCCCTCTCCGCCATTCACCGTCGAGCAGTGGATCTTCGCCCCGATACCGGGGCGTATCGAACGAGGAGGACTGGATGAAAAAGATCGGTGTGATCGTCGCAATGCTCCTGCTGGTTTCCATCCCGTTTGCGTCCTGCAAGACGAAGGAACAGCCGCCGGTTCCCCCGCCGATGCAGGAAGTCCCGCCGGGACAGCCCGGCGCACCACCCCACGGCATGACGGGCGGACCCGAGAAGAAGGTCGTTGTCCCCCCCGACGTCAAGGCGGCCTGGAAGGCGGTCAAGATCGAGGTGGAGTTCAAGGGGAAGAAGGCGAAGAAACCGTTCAGCATCCCGCTGAACTCGGAGTTCAAGGTCCCCGACTCCGACCTCACCGTGAAGGTCGGCGACTTTCTGCCTCATTTCGCAATGACGGCCGATTCGATCACCTCGAACTCGAACGCCCTGGAGAACCCGGCCGCCCGGATCGAGATACTAGATAAGGGGAATACGGTCTTCAAGGGATGGCTCTTCTCGAAGTTCCCCGACGTCCACCCCTTCCAGCACGACCAGTACGGGGTGAGGCTGGTCGAGGGGGAGAAGAAGTAGCGGTTCCGCGGCGGGGGGGCTTCCGCTACCGGTCGCCTCCCTGCCGCGCCCTCCGCACCACCTCCATCATCTGGCCGTGGATCCGGCCGTTCGAGGCCAGGATCTCCGGCTGGTGGATGTCGTACGGCGATCCGTCGAGGCGGGTCGCCATCCCCCCGGATTCCAGAAGGATCAGGTGCCCCGCGGCCGTGTCCCACGGCTTGAGGAGCAATTCCCAGAACCCGTCGAACCTCCCGCAGGCGAGGTAGCAGAGGTCCAGCGCGGCGGAGCCGTCCCGGCGGATCGCCTGCCCCGTGAGGACGAACTCCCGGAACAAGCCGAAATTGTTGTCCGCGGAATGCTTCACGTCGTAGGCGAAACCGGTGGCCAGGAGGGAGCGGCGCAGTTCCTGCGTATCGGAGACCGCGATCCTCTCCCCGTTGCGCCAGGCCCCCGTCCCCGCCCCCGCGGTGAACGACTCGTCCAGCATCGGGTCGTACACGGCTCCCGCCAGCAGCTCCCCCTGCCGCTCGAGCGCCACGGAGACGCAGAAACAGGGATAGTCGTGGGCGTAGTTCGTCGTCCCGTCGAGCGGATCGACGATCCAGCGGTAGGGGGAGGGAGAGGTCACCTCCAGGCTCTCCTCGGACAGGATTCCATGGTCCGGGAATGCGGACCGGATCCGCTCCATGATGTAGCCCTCGGACCTGCGATCCACGTCCGTGACCAGGTTGATCTCCCCCTTGTACCGGATTTCGTGGCGCTTCCCGTAATAGGCCTTCAGGATCGCCCCGGCCCCCCGGGCCACCTGCTCGGCGAAGTCCACCCACCCCCGGATCTCCATCCGTCCTCCCGCCTTCCCTGTTCCCCTTCTGGCATTCCCCGACGGACCATTATAGTATGAGGGCGAAAGGAGACGCAGATGAGACTTCGGATCGGTGTGTTTCTTTTCCTGATCCTTCTGCTACTGCCGGCATGCGCCTCACAGAAGGATGCGCGGAACTGGCAGCCCGGGGACAGCATCATCTGCCCCCACTGCGGGCGCGATTTCCGGGTGCCGGAGAAGCTGGGGAAGTAGGAAGGGGGGCGTCATGCCCGGTGTCACCCGGTTCGGCGTATCTCTGGACGAAGCCCTCCTGAAGCGGTTCGACCGCCTGATCCTGCGGAAGGGATACGCCAACCGCTCGGAGGCGATCCGGGACCTGATCCGGGAGGCCTTCGTCCGGGAGCAGTGGGAATCGGGGACCGGAGAGGCGGTGGGCACGATCACCCTCGTGTACGATCACGACACCCGCGACCTGTCGGACAAGCTGACCGACCTTCAGCACGCCCATTTCGAGACGATCGTTTCCACCCTGCACGTCCACCTCGACGCCCATCATTGCCTCGAAGTCCTGGTGCTGCGCGGCAAGGCGGCGGACCTGAAACGGATCGCCGACCGGCTGATCGGCACCCGGGGAGTCAAGCACGGCACCTTTTCCGCGACGGCGGAGGGAACGGCGCTGACCTGACCTCCGGGAGGGCCCGCCTTTTTTTTCTCCCCGCGGTGCCACCAATTGTAAAATAGTGGCATCCATGGGTCAGAAGGGTTCGGAGGTACGCCATGCACATGTCGGACGCCCTGCTCTCCCCCGCGGTGGGAGGAACCTTCTGGGCCGGGACGGCGGCGGCGGTCGGATGGTGCTCCCGCAGGGTCGGAAAACGGATCGACGATCGCACGGTTCCCCTCATGGGAGTGGCCGCCGCGTTCGTGTTCGCCGTCCAGATGATCAACTTCTCGATCCCGGGCACCGGGTCGAGCGGACATCTCGGGGGCGGCATGATCCTCGCCGCCCTTCTCGGTCCCCATGCGGCCTTCCTCGCGATGGCCTCCGTCCTCACCGTCCAGGCGCTGTTCTTCGCCGACGGGGGACTGCTCGCCCTGGGGTGCAACATCTGGAACCTCGGCGTCTACCCCTGCTTCGTGGCGTTCCCCTTCCTGTTCCGCCCCCTCGCCCGGTCCGGAAGCGCTTCCCGGATCACCCTGGCCTCGGTGGCATCCGCCGTCGGGGGACTTCAGCTCGGCGCTTTCTCCGTCGTGCTTCAGACCCTGGTTTCGGGCCGGAGCGAGCTTCCGTTCGGTCCCTTCCTCCTGATGATGCTTCCCATCCACCTCGCGATCGGGCTGGTCGAAGGGTTCGTGACCGCCGGAGTTCTCCGGTACGTCGGGGCGGCCCGCCCCGGGATCCTCGGATGGCAGGAGGAGGAGCGGACCCTCCCCTCCCGGAAGAGGGTCCTGTTGCTCCTCGGCCTCCTCGCCCTGCTGTCGGCCGGATTCCTGTCGTGGTTCGCCTCGACCGACCCCGACGGGCTCGAGTGGTCGATCTCCCGCGTGGCCGGAAAGGCGGGGCTGGGCGAAACGTCCGGCGAAACCGGAGAAGCGCTGAAACACCTTCAGGAGAAGACCGCGATCCTCCCGGACTACGGATTCCGGCCGAAGAAAGAGCCGGGGGAAGAGACCTCCTCCGCCCTCCCCCCCGGCCGATCCGCCCCCGACGTCGGGACGACCGTGTCGGGCCTCGTGGGATCGGGGATCGTCCTGCTCCTGACGATCCTGATCGGAGGAACGATCCGCCGGCTCCGGAAACGGACCTCCGCCCGGACGCCGGGATAGGAGCGGGCCGTGCGATTTCTCGAGGAGTACCTGAGCCTGGACCGCCTGGACCGCCTCTCGTACCGGGACACCGCGGTCCACCGCCTCGACCCCCGGGCGAAGGTGATCGCCACGCTTCTCTTCGTCACGACCGTGGTCTCCTTTCCCAAGTACGACATCCTGTCCCTCCTTCCCCTCTTCCTCTTCCCCGTGCTGTTCGCGGTCCTGGGCGACATCCCCGGGGGACTGATCGCCCGCAAGGTGGCCGCCGTCTCCCCGTTCGCCCTGTTCGTGGGGATCTTCAACCCGCTGCTCGACCGCGGGACTGTGGCGATCGCCCCGGGGATCGCGGTGGCCGCGGGGTGGCTCTCCTTCGCCTCGATCCTGCTGAAGTTCTCCCTGTCGATCAGCGCGGCGCTCCTGCTGATCGCGACGACCTCGTTTCCCGGGATCTGCCATGCGCTCAACCGTCTCGGGTTCCCGGATCTCTTCGTCACCCAGCTCCTGCTTCTCTACCGGTACCTGTTCGTCCTGCTGGACGAGGCCTCCCGCATGGTCCGGGCCCGGGAGTCCCGGTCGTTCGGGGGCGGGAGAATCCCCCTCCGCCTGTTCGCGCGGCTGGCCGGGGAGCTTCTCGTACGGACCGTGGAGCGGGCGGAACGGATCCACGGGGCGATGCTCGCCCGCGGATTCCGCGGGGAGATGCCGGCGAGGCACCCCCTGTCGATGAGGAAAGCGGACGCGGCCTTCCTCGCCGCCACCGCCGCCCTGCTGCTCGTCGTCCGCCTCCTCCCCGTCCCGGAGACGGTCGGACGGTTCGCGCGGAGCCTGTTCGCATGAGCCACCACCTCGTCGAGTTCCGGGATGTCGTCTACCGCTACCCCGACGCGACGGAGGCGCTGCGGGGGGTCACGTTCCGGGTCATCCACGGGGAGGCGGTCGGCATCGTGGGGGCGAACGGGGCAGGCAAGTCGACCCTGCTCCTCCACACGAACGGCCTTCTGCTGCCCACCTCCGGGACCGTCATCGTGGGGGAGCTCCCGGTCGGGAAGAAGACCCGGGCGGGGATCCGCCGCAAGGTCGGGTTCGTGTTCCAGAACCCCGACGACCAGCTCTTCATGCCGACCGTCCTCGAGGACGTCGCCTTCGGCCCCCGGAACCTCGGGTTGCAGCACCGGGAGGCCGAGGAGCGGGCCTGCGAGGCCCTTCGTTCCGTCGGCGCGCTGGAGCTGCGGGACAAGCCCCCCCACCATCTCTCCGGCG
>MGPV01000004.1:6104-39444 GCA_001797615.1 Deltaproteobacteria bacterium GWC2_65_14 | reverse complement strand
GCGGCCAGCCTCGACCCGAAGTCGCGCCGCTCCCTCATATCGCTCCTGCGCCGCTTCTCCCACTCGAAGATCATCGCCTCCCACGATCTCGACCTGATCCTCGACGTCTGCAGCCGCTGCATCGTGCTCCGGGACGGGGCCGTCTCCGCGGACGGACCCGCGGCGGAGATCCTGTCAGACCGGGAGCTGCTCGAGGCGAACCACCTGGAGCTCCCCCTCTCCCTGCAGCGCAGATAGGCCGGGGTCATGCTATGCTGTGCCGGTGCGCACCCCGCCCGGCGGGACATGGGGGCTCCCGGAGGAGGGCGCCCGGTCGAGGGCCACGCGCACGACCACCGGGACGAAGATCCCGCCGGAGGCGATCCCAGATGAAAAGGCCGCCCGTTCTGAAGTACGGCCGCACCGAGGTCGTTATCCCGGACGGCGGATTCCGCAGCGTCGACACCCTCGCCGCCCGGCCGCCGCTGGCCCCCTCCTCCCCGGACACGTTCATCGCGCAGTGCCTGTCCCGCCCGATCGGGTCGCTCCCCCTCTCCCGGATCGCGCGATCCTCCGATTCGGTGGCCATCGCGATCTCGGACGTGACGCGGTACTCCGCCACGGAGCTGTTCCTGACCCCCCTGCTCCGGGAGACCGACGCCGCGGGAATCCCGCGGACCCGGGTTACCCTGTTCGTGGCGCGGGGGACGCACCGGCCCCTGACCGACGAGGAGCTCCGTGCGGTCGTCGGGCCGGAGCTTTCCTCCGGCATCCGGGTCGAACAGTCGGACCCCGACGGAGAGATGGCGACCCTGGGAACCACGTCGCGCGGCACGCCCGTGCAGGTCTACCGTCCCCTTACCGAGCACGACCGGATCGTCCTCACCGGCACCATTTCCTTCCACTACTTCGCAGGGTTCGGCGGCGGGAGGAAGGCGCTGGTCCCCGGCTGCGCCTCGCGGGAGACGGCGGCCGCGACCCACTTCCGGATCTTCCGGACCGACGGGCCGGGGAAGCACCCGCTCTCCCGGGCGGGGTTCCTCGCGGGCAACCCGGTCCACGAAGACATCGTCGAGGCGGTCGCGATGAGGCAGCCCGCCTTCCTGCTGAACACGCTGCTCACCCCGGAGAAGAAGATCTTCGACGCGGTGGCGGGGCACTGGCAGAAGGCGCACGAGGAGGGGTGCGCCCGGTACGCCCGGGTCTTCCGCCTCCGCATCCCCATCCGGTATCCGCTGGTGATCGCCTCCGCGGGAGGATCCCCGAAGGACATCAATTTCATCCAGTCGCACAAGGCGCTGGACCAGGCCTTCCTCGCCGTCGAGGAAGGGGGGGTCCTGATCCTGCTCGCGGAATGCCCGGAGGGGTTCGGGAGCCCGGACTTCTTCCCCTGGTTCCGGTTCTCCGACCCGGATTCGATGGAGGCGGAACTGCGGGCGAACTACCAGATCTACGGACAGACCGCCCACGCCGCCTTCGTCAAGGCGAAGGCGCGCAGGATCCTGCTGGTCTCCTCGCTCCCCCCGGGCGACGTGGAGAAAATGGGGATGACCCCCGCGGTATCCCTCGACCAGGCGGTCCAGATGGCGAAGGAGATCCTCGGGAGACTCCCCGCCACGCTCGTCATCCCCGACGCCGGCTATGTTCTCCCGGAGCTCGCGGAGCAGTAGGGGAAGTTTCCGAACGGGGCCTCTCCCCGCTTCCTGAACTTCCCCGCCCGCTTCGGGGCCCGGTCTGGTACAATTTTTCCTGGGACATGAAACACTGGGAATGCGTCATCTGCGGGTATCTCCACGAGGGCGAGGAGCCGCCGGACCGCTGTCCGGTCTGCGACGCCCCCAGGGAACTGTTTCGTCCACATGCCGAATAGCGGCGAATGGAGGAGCCGGTTGAGCCTTCCGGAGAATTTCTACGCCCACCCGATATTCGTCCATTTTCCGCAGGGGCTCTTCCCGGTGGCCTTCGCGTCGTTCCTGCTCTACCTGGCGACCGGGTCTCCGGATTTCGAGACCGGGGCGTTCGTGGCGGCCGGATTCGGGGCGGCCGCCGCGCCGGTGACGACCCTGACCGGGTTCATCGACTGGAAGGTGCGGTACAAGGGAACCATGACCCCCGTATTCCGGATCAAGATCATCGGCGCCTTCGTGCTGATCGCCCTCTCGATCCCGGCGGTCCTGCTGCGTCTGTCCTCCCCCCACGCGACCGTCCTCCCGCTCTCGGGGACCGGCTGGATCTACGCGGCCCTTCTGGCCGGATCGGCCGGCACCTGCGTCGTGCTGGGACATTACGGCGGAAAGCTCGTCTTCCACTGACGGGACCGGTGAGACCATGGATGTAGTGAAGGAATCGATGCGGAAGCTGACGGAGGAGGCCAAGCAGATCGAGTACGAGCTGCGGATCGTCCTCCCCAAGGAGATCGGCGCGGCGCTGGCGCACGGGGACATCTCCGAGAACGGCGAATACGAGGCGGCGAAGGAGAGGCAGACCACCCTGAACGCGCGCCTCGGGCAGATCCAGAAGCGGCTGGCCGACCTGTCGCGGATCGACCTGGCCGGGATCCCGAAGGACCGGGCCGGACTGGGAAGCACCGTGACGGTGGAGAACGCGGAGACCGGTGAGGAGGTCCCCTTCACCCTGGTGATCCCCGAGGTCGCCGACGGGAAGAGGAACTTCGTCTCCATCGCCTCCCCGGTGGGAAGGGCCCTGCTCAACCGGAAGCCTGGCGACGCGGTAACCGTCCAGGTCCCGAAGGGAACGCTGGAGTTCGAGGTGCGGAAAGTCACCACGATCTTCGGCGACACGATCGGGTAGGAAGGCCTACGCGAGGCCGGGGTACTTCCTCCGCACCTCCTCGACGATCCCCTTCACCTCTTCCGACCGGTCCTTCCTGCAGACCAGGACCGCCTCCCCGCTCCGGACCACGACGATGTCCTCCATCCCGACGACCGCGACCACCCCGCGGTCGGTGCGGACCAGCGATCCCCGGCATCCGGAGAGCAGAACGTTGCCGAAGGTGATGTTCCCTCCCGCCGTGCCCAGGAAGTCGTGGAGGGATCGCCAGGTCCCCAGGTCGTTCCACCCGAAATCGGACGGGATCACGAGGATCTCCCCCTCCTTCTCCAGGATCCCGTGGTCCACCGAGACCGACGGGATCCGGGCGTAGGCCTTCCGCAGCCTGTCCGGGAGCCCCCTCCCCCTTCCTTCGCCGAACGCCTTCTCCAGTTCCCGCCATACCTTCGGCAGGAACCGCTGCATCCGGTCCACGTACCCGGCGGCGGGGCAGAAGAAGACCCCGCTGTTCCAGTAGAAGGCTCCCGCACGGAGAAACCGTCGGGCGGTGGGAAGATCCGGCTTCTCGGTGAAGCGGCGGACGAGGTAGACGTTGCGTCCCCCCTTCCGGAACGGCTTCCCCCGCTCGATGTACCCGTAGCCGGTCGCCGGATGCTTCGGCGCGATCCCCAGCGTGACGAACCGCCTCGTGGATCCGGCTATCCGAAGCGCCTTCCGGAAGATCTCCCGGAACGCCCGAAGATCCGATACGGCGTGGTCGGCGGGAGTCGCCGCGATCACAGCCTCCGGGTCGCGCCGGAGGATCTGCGCGGCCGCCAGCGCCATCGCGGGGGCGGTATTCCTGCCCACCGGCTCCAGGAGAACGTTCCCCCGGGGGATCCCGAGCCGGCGGAAGGAGAGGTGGGGCGCATCCTTTTGCCCCGCGACGACCCAGACGTTCCGCTCCGGGAACAGCGGGGCGATCCGACGGATCGTCTCCACGATCATCGGCCCCCTGCCCGTGAGGTCGAGGAACTGCTTGGACCGCCGCATCCGGCTCTCCGGCCAGAAGCGGGTTCCCGACCCTCCCGCCATGACGACGGCATGGTTCATCGTGATTTCCTCCCGGGGCCGGACGGCCGCATGCGCTTCGGTGTTTCCGTCAGGAGGCGCCTGGGATAGAATACCCCGGTGCGCGCGAATCTGAAAAAGAGTTTCCTCACGGGCCTGTTTGTCATCTTCCCGCTCGTGATCTCCATCGCCCTGCTGGTCTGGTTCTTCCGGGCGGTGGACAACCTCTTTTCCCGCCCCATCGACGGGATCGTCCAGTTCCTCTTTCCGGGGACCGGCCATATTCCGGGGACCGGCATCTTCGCCGGCCTGACGATCATCCTGCTCGTGGGGCTCTTCGCCAGGAACGTCGTCGGGGAGCGGGTCCTCGCGTGGCTCGAGTGGGTCATCGCCCGGATCCCCTGGTACCGCACCCTCTACTCCACCGTGAAGCAGCTGACCGACGCCTTCTCGCCGGCCAACACGAAGTCGTTCAAGAAGGTGGTGCTGGTGGAATACCCCTGCCCGGGCTCCCGGGCCGTCGGATTCCACACCGGCACGGCGGAGGTCGAGGGGAAGACCCACGCGGTGGTCTACGTGCCCACGAACCATCTCTACCTCGGGAATGTGCTCTTCATCCCGGAGGAAATGGTCCAAACCCTGGACATGAAGGTGGAGCAGGCGATCCGGATGCTCGTTTCGGGGGGGATCGCGTCGCCCGAAAGGCTCCCGCTACGGCAGGACCCCGGGAAAATACCTCCTTGACTTCCCGGGGCGGCTCCCCGTACCCTGAGGATACTTATGCGTGCCACGGCTCTCATGCGGAATTGCGGTCGACTTCGCGGGCTCGCCCTACTGGGCCTACCGGGAGGCCGGTCCGTCCGCCGCGCGAGCGCGTGATCGAGTGACATAACGCCTACGTGGCCGCGGGGACCGGCAGGGTTCCCGCGGGCTTTGTTTTCGGCCGCCGGGAACCTACTATCCCGGCGGCTTTTTTTTTATTTCTCCGGGGCCCGAGGCCCCCGGCAAGGAGGAAGCGATGGCAGAACGGGTCTACATCTTCGACACGACGTTGCGGGACGGCGAGCAGGTGCCGGGCGCGAAGCTGGCGAAGGAGGAGAAGGTCAAGATCGCCCGGCAGCTGGCGACGCTGGGGGTGGACATCATCGAGGCGGGATTCCCCGCCTCCTCACCCGGCGATTTCGAATCGGTCCAGGCGGTCGCGAAGGAGGTCCGGGGGCCGGTCATCACGGGACTGGCGCGGGCGGTCAAGAAGGACATCGACACCCTGTGGGAGGCGGTGAAAATCGCCAAGCGCCCGCGGATCCACACCTTCCTGGGCACCTCGGACATCCACATCCAGAAGAAGTTCCGGTCCGACCGGGAGAAGATCCTCCAGTGGTGCGTGGACACGGTGAAGTATGCCTGCTCCCTCTGCCCCGACGTGGAGTTCTCCACGGAGGACGCCGCCCGCACCGACTTCGAGTATCTCTGCCGGACCGTGGAGGCGGTCGTGAAGGCGGGAGCCCGGACGATCAACGTCCCGGACACGGTGGGATACGCCACCCCCCAGGAGATGGCCGACCGGGTCCGCCGCCTGAAAGAGAAGGTCCCCGCGCTCGACAAGGTGATCCTCTCGATGCACTGCCACAACGATCTGGGTCTGGCCACGGCGAACACGCTGGCCGGGATCCTCGCGGGGGCCCGGCAGGCCGAGGTGACGGTGAACGGAATCGGGGAGCGCGCGGGAAACGCCGCCCTCGAGGAGGTGGCGATGGCGATCCGCACCCGGAAGGACGTCTTCCGGAACCTCTACACGGGGCTGAACACGAAGGAGATCATGAAGACGAGCAAGATGGTCTCGGCGCTCATGGGGCTGCCGGTCCAGCGGAACAAGGCGATCGTCGGCATGAACGCCTTCGCCCACTCCTCCGGCATCCATCAGGACGGGATCATCAAGGACCGCTCGACGTACGAGATCGTCCGGCCCGAAGACGTCGGCGGGTCGGCCCACTCCTTCACCCTCACCGCGCGATCCGGCCGGGCGGCCCTCAAGCACCACATCTCGGGGATGGGGCACAAGCTCTCCGAGGGGCAGCTGGACGCGATCTACGAGAAGTTCCTCGTGCTGGCGGACAAGAAGAAGGAGGTGATGGTCGAGGACCTCGAGATCCTCGTGCAGGAGGAGCTCTTCAAGGTCCCGGAGACCTACCGGCTGGAGCATGTCCAGATCCTCTCCAGCACGGAGGCCACGCCGATGGCCGCCATCCGCCTCCGGCGGGGCGACGAGGTGATCGAGGAGGCCGCAACAGGGAACGGGCCGATCGAGGCCGCCTACAAGTGCATCGAGCGGGTCGTGGGGAGGAACTTCCGGCTGATCAACTTCGGGCTCTCCGCGGTCACCTCGGGAAAGGACGCCATCGGGGAGGCGACGGTCCGGATCCAGGACAACGGGACGATCTTCGCCGGGGCCGCCTCCTCCACCGACATCATCGAGGCGGCGGTGAAGGCCTACGTCAACGCGATCAACCGGTGGGTCGCCGATCAGGAGAAGACGAAGTCGGCCCGGAAGACGGGGAAGAGAAAAGGCGGAAGGAAGGCGGCCATCGCGTCACCGTAGCGGAAGCGGTTCCGCCCGCGAACGTGCGTCCCATCGCAAGGGCGCACATCGCGGGCTCCGCCCGGCCGCTACCGGTATTCCTCCCGTGGGGGCGAGAAGGCGTCCAGCGCCGTCGCCCCTTCCGGGCCCGCCACCGCCTTGTGGGGGACCCCGCCCGGGACGAGGTAGATCCCGGTTCCGGAGAGCGTCCGGGGTTCTCCGGCGATGGTCAGCTCCATCGTCCCCGACACCATCATCCCCATCTGCTCGTGGGGGTGCGAGTGCTCGGGGACGACCGCGTTCGGCGCAAGGGTGACCAGGGAGAGCATGATCCTCTCCCCCGACGCGATCTTTGCCGTCACCCCCGGGGCCAGTTGCCGAAGGTCTAACCCGTCCGGATCCCAGAATCGGTGCATCCGCTCCTCCTCCCCGGGCAACGTCCGCCCGTCGTACCGGAAACGTTCCGGACGGATTGTACCATCCGTCGCGCGCATGCGCCGCAATCTGGCCCCCGGGTACGGCTCCGTTGCTTCGGCCTGGCAAGCTATCGACGTGCGCGCTTCGGTATGATCGCCATCGATGTGCACCATGCCGCTTTGGGACCCTGGCTCGCCGAAGTCGCGGATGCGACGAAGGGGGAGGCTGCGGAGCCGATCTCGGACGCCCTTTCGATAGGATGTACTCTCCTGCAATCCGCCGAAACGGCCCCCTGGGTGCAGGCGGGGTCAGGCCGGGCCGATCCGCTCCAGGCCGTGCATGTAGGGGCGCAGCGGCTCAGGGACGAGGACGGAGCCGTCCTCCTGCTGGAAGTTCTCGAGGATGGCGACCACGGTGCGGCCGACGGCAAGGCCGGAGCCGTTGAGGGTGTGCGCGAGCCGGGTCTTCCCCGTGGCGGGGTCCCGGAAGCGGATCTTCGCCCGCCGGGCCTGGAAGTCGGTGAAGTTGCTGCAGGAGGAGATCTCCCGGTACCGGTCCTGCGACGGCAGCCACACCTCGATGTCGTAGGTCTTGGCGGCCGAAAACCCCAGTTCGGCGGTGCACAGCGTCACCACCCGGTACGGCAGCCCCAGCCTCCGGAGGATAGCCTCCGCGTCGGCGGTGAGCGACTCGAGCTCATCCCACGACTCCTCGGGGCGGCAGACCTTGACCAGCTCCACCTTGTTGAACTGGTGCTGCCGGATCATCCCCCGGACATCCTTGCCGTGCGAGCCGGCCTCGGCCCGGAAGCAGGGAGTGTAGGCGGTCATCTTCAGGGGAAGCGATCCGGCGGGAAGGATCTCATCCCGGACGATGTTGGTCACCGGTACCTCGGCGGTGGGGACGAGGTACCAGTCGGTTCCCGCAATCTTGAAGAGGTCCTCCTCGAACTTGGGAAGCTGGCCCGTCCCGAAGAAGGAGGCGGAGTTCGCCAGGAAGGGGGGAAGCACCTCCGTGTAGCCGTGCTCCCGGGTGTGGACGTCGAGCATGAAGTTTATCAGCGCCCGCTCCAGCAGCGCGCCTGCCCCCTTCATCAGGCAGAAGCGGGCCCCGGCGATCTTGGCGGCACGTTCGAAGTCGAGGATGCCGAGCGCCGTCCCGACGTCGACATGATCCCGGACCGGGAAGGAAAAAGCCTGGGGCGTTCCCCACGTCCGGACGGTCTGGTTGTCCTCTTCCCCCTCCCCCTCGGGAACCGACGGATCGGGCAGGTTCGGGATCGACAGGAGAATTTCCTCCATCCGGAGCTCGATGCCGGGCAGCCCCGCCTCCATCTCCTTGATCCGGGCGGAGACCTCCTTCATCCGCTCCATCAGGGAGGAGGCGTCCTGCCTCTGCCGCCGCAGCTTCCCGATCTCCTCGGAGGCGGCGTTGCGCTCCGCCCGCAGCGCCTCCACGGCGACCAGCGCCTCCCGCCGGGACCGGTCGAGCTCCGTAAACTCCTCGAGGGTGAGGTTCATGCGGCGCTTCCGAAGCGCCTCCGCGACCTCTGCGAGATGGTCCCGGACGAACTTCACGTCGAGCATGAGGTGGCCTCCCGTCTGGCGGGGGTAAACCCCGCGTCGCGGATCGTCGCGACGATCTCCTCCTCGCTCATCCGGAAGGAGACCCCCGCCGCCGCCACGACGTTCTCCTCGATCATCGTGCTGCCGAAGTCGTTCCCGCCGAAGAAAAGCCCCAGCTGCGCCACCTTGGCCCCCATCGTCACCCAGGAGACCTGGAGCCGGGAGACATTCCGGAGCAGGAGCCGGGAGACGGCCAGGACCCGGAGGTAGCCGAGCGGGTGGCCGAGCCCGTTCCCTCCGCCTGTCCCGTATCGGGGATCCCGGGAGAGGGCGGTGTTTCCCGGCTGGAAGGTCCAGGGAATAAACGAGGTGAACCCCCCGGTCTCCGCCTGCAGATCCCGGACCCTTACCAGGTGCGTCGCGACCTGCTCCGGCGTCTCGACGCTGCCGAACATCATCGTCGCGGAGGTGGGCAGCCCCCGGCGGTGCGCCTCCCGCATGACGGCCGCCCACTGCTTCCAGCCGATCTTCCTCGGGCTGATGAGCCCGCGGACCTCGTCGTCCAGGATCTCGGCTCCGCCGCCGGGGATCGAGTCGATCCCGGCCTCCATGAGGCGGGAGATCGCCTCGCCGACGCCGATCCCCGAGCGGCTCGCGAAGTGCCAGATCTCGGGAGGGGAAAAGCCGTGCAGCCGGATCGGGTGCCGCTTCACCGCGCGCACGAGACGGACCGCCTCCTCGATCCCCCAGTCGGGGTGCAAGCCGCCCTGCAGGAGGATCTGCGTCCCCCCGAGCGCCAGCGTCTCCTCGATCTTCCTCGACAGCCCCTCGTCGGAGAGAAGATAGGCGTCGGGGGCCCCCTTCTCCCGGTAGAAGGCGCAGAAGGAGCAGGCGCAGACGCAGATGTTCGTGTAGTTCACGTTCCGGTCGACGATGTAGGTGACGATCCCGTCCGGGTGGATCCGCCGCCGGACCGCGTCGGCGGCGCGCCCCAGGTCGAACAGCGGCGCCTCCCGGAGGAGAAGAGCCGCATCCTCCGGAGCCGCGGAACCCTCCAGCGCCCGCCCGAGCGATTCCCGCCAGGTCACCGGGCCTCCTCCGCCGGCCATTCGCGGATCACGTTATAGAGGGTGTCCCGCTCCACCGGGACCCGCCCCGCCTGCCGGATCATGGCCACCAGCTCCGAGACCGTCATCGCCATCCCGGCCTGCGCGCCGGCGGCATGGGTGATCCTCTCCTCGACTACCGTCCCGTCGATGTCGTCCACCCCGAAGTGGAGGGAGATCTGCGCGATCTTCGGGCCCACCATGATCCAGAACGACTTCACGTGGGAAAAGTTGTCGAGGAAGAGACGCGCCACCGCGAGGGAGAGCAGGTCCTCCAGCCCCGTCGTGTATCCCTTGGCGATCTCCGTGTTTTTCGGGTGGAAGGCCAGCGGGATGAAGGCCTGGAACCCCCCGGTGCGGTCCTGCAGCTCCCGCAGCCTCTGCAGGTGGTCCACCCGCGACTCGAGGGTCTCCACGTGGCCGTAGAGCATCGTCGCGTTGCTCCGCAGCCCCGCGGCGTGCACCGCCTCCATCACCTCGAGCCACCGCTCCCCCGGGATCTTCTCCGGGCAGATGGCGTTGCGGATCTCGGGAGCGAAGATCTCCGCCCCGCCCCCGGGGAGGCTCCCCAGCCCCGCCTCCTTCAGCCGGCGGATCACCTCGTCCAGGGGAAGGCCGGAGATCCGGGAGAAGTAGTCGATCTCGACGGCGGTGAACCCCTGGATGTGCATCCCGGGGTGCCGCTCCGAAAGGGTCCGCAGCATCGAGAGATAGAAGTCGAACGGGAGGTCCGGATGGAGCCCCCCCACGATGTGCAGTTCGGTCGCGTTCTGCTCCCTCGCCTCGTCCGCCCGCCGCAGGATCTCGTCCATCGTCATGGTGTAGGCGAGCGGCTCCTCCCTGCTCTTGGAAAACGCGCAGAACCTGCACCGGTTCACGCAGACGTTCGTCGGGTTGATGTGCCGATTCACGATGAAGTAGACCCGGTCGCCGTTCTTCCGCCGGTTGGCGAAGTCGGCCATCTCCCCCACCGTGTGGACGTCGCGCGTCCGGAAGAGTCGCAGCGCATCCTCCCCGGAAAGCCGCCGCCCGGCTTCGACCTTATCCCGAATGTCCCGTAACGAGGGTTCCATTCCCCGCGCCTTTCCGCATCTGCTCCAGGATCCGTTCCCCCGTCCCCAGCTCGCGCGGGACCCGGGGCAGGAAGACCGAGAAGGTCACCCCCTCCCCCTCCCGGTTGTCCAGGTGGATCGTCCCCCCGTGCTTCTGGACGATGGCGTGGACGATCGGAAGGCCCAGCCCCGTGCCCCTGGGCTTGGTCGTGAAGAACGGGTTGAAGATGTTGTGCACCGCGTCGTGGGGGATCCCGCCGCCGGTGTCGCCGACCAGCAGGACCAGCCCCTCCCCCTCCTCCCCGTGCGCGGACCGGGTGGCCACGGTGAGGGTTCCCCCCTCCGCCATCGCATGGACGGCATTCGCGACAAGGTTCCAGAGGACCTGCCGGATCTGGTCCGGGTCGACGGATACGACGGGGGGATCGGCCGCCAGTTCGGTGACCTTCGCGATGCCGGACTCCTCCAGCTCCTCCGTGAACATCGCGAGGACCTCCCGGACCTCGGCATGGAGGTCCACCGGCCGGAACAAGGGAACCGCCTCGCGGGAGAAGTAGAGCGTCTCCTGGACGATCCGCTCCAGCCGCTGGACCTCCTTCAGGATGATCTTCGCGTACCTCCCGATCGCCGCGCGATCCGGCCTCCCCTCCGCCTCCTTCCGGGCCATCCGCGCGGTGAACCCGCCGATCACCGTCAGCGGGTTCTTGATCTCGTGGGCGATCCGGGCCGCCATCTCCCCGAGCGCCGCGAGCTTCTCGCTCTGGAGGAGCCGGTCCTGGGTGAGCCGGACGGCCTCCAGGGCCCCCTCGAGCCGCTCGTACAGCGAGGCGTTCTCCATGGCGAGGCAGACCTCGGAGGCAAACATCGTCAGGATCTGGATGTCCTCCTCCGTGATCTCCCGGTCCCGGAACCGGTTGTCCACGTAGATGGCGCCGCGGACCTCCCCCTTGACCAGGAGGGGGACGGTGGCGAAGGAGGGAGGGTGGTTTCCGCAGAACCGCTCCGCGTGGGCGCCCCTTGCCGCCGGGCAGCCGCTTCCGGTCCGCACCGCCTTTTTGTCCAACACCGCCTTCGCGACGAGACAGGACTCCGCCAGCGGGATCCGGATCCGGTCGACCGCCGTCCAGCTCTCCGCGGAGCTCTCCCCGCTCCCGGCCGTCCAGTCCGGCAATTCCCCCTCCGGGGGGCGAGCGCGGCGCTTCCGCTCTCTCCCCTTGCGGGGTCCGGCTTCCCTTCCCATCCGCGCCACGAGCTGCTTCCCGTCCTCGGAGAGCAGGAACAGGATCGCCCTGCTGAAGTTCAGCCCGGAGGGGGAGGTGAGCGCTCCCAGCGTGACCTGGAGGAGCCGGTCGGTCCGGACGGTCGACATGAGCGCCCGCGCGACGTTGTAGAGCGTGGAAAAACGCCTCGCCCGGGCCTGGTTCTCCTGGGCGAGCTGCTGGGCCTCCCGGAACATGGAGGAGTTCTCGATCATGTTCGCCAGCTGGCTGCAGACCGTCTGCATCAGGTGCATCACCTCGATGTCGAACAGGACCCGGGGGCTGCTGGAGTAGTAGTTGATCACCCCCAGCGCCTTCCCCTTCGAGAGGATGGGAAGTCCGAGGAAGGAGGCGATCCCATGGCGGGAGAGGGAGCCGTACATCGGGGAGTCCTCCGGACCGTTGATCAGGAGGGGCCGTCTCTCCCGGACGATCTGGTTCGCCAGCATCTTGCCGGTCGAGCGGAGCTCCCGCTTCAGGCCGGTGTGGGCATACCCCTCGTCGACCATCACCTTGAGCGCGCCTTGCCCCTTCTCCCCGGCGAGGCGGATCGTGCACCCGTCCGACTGGAGGAGGCGCGAGGTGGTCTTGGCCACGTACCCGAGGATGTCGCGGACGTGGAAGGTGGAGGTGATCGCCCGTCCGATCTCGTTCAGCGTGAGCAGCTCGGAGACCCGCTTCCTCGCGTCCCCGTAAAGCCGGCTGTTCCGGATCGCCCCGGCCGCCTCCGTGGCGACCACCCGCAGCATGGCGACCTGCTCCTCCGGAAACGCGGTGACGGTCCGGTGGGAAAGGTTCATCGCGCCGTAGAGGTAGACGTCGTCCATGATGGGGACGGAGAGGATCGACCGGAAATCGCGCATCTCCCCGGGCACCGCGGGGGCGGGGGGAGTCTCGGTCACGTCGGGGAAGAAGACGGGGGCCCGCTTCTGCACCGCCTTGCCGGCCACCCCTTCCCCCGGCCGGATCCGGAAGTCGAACCGGCTGCACTCCTCGATCTGGAGGCAGGAGGAGACCCACGGGGTCAGCTCCTCCCCCCGGAGATCCTTCTGGTACATGCAGACGCAGTCGACCCCGCTCTCCCGCATGAGGAGGTCGCAGATGAACTTCAGCCGGTTCTCGACCTGGATGTTCGAGTTCGAGATCTCGACCACCCGGGACAGCATGGCGAACCTTTTTTCGACCGGGATCTCCATGGCGGGGTCAGGCCTTCAGGCCCCGCTTCCGGAGCGCCTTCGCATAGAGGTCGGCATACCGGCGGGCGGAGGCGTCCCAGGAAAAGTCCTGTTCCATCCCCCGGAGGACGATCGCCTTCCACCGTTTCCGGTCCGCGTAGGCCGCCAGGGCCCGCGAGATCGCCTCCTTCAGCTCCTGCCCGTCGTACCGGTCGAAGGCGAACCCCGTCCCCCTCCCGGGATCGCGGTCGGCGTCGACCACCGTGTCGGCCAGACCCCCCGTGTTCCGCACGACGGGGACGGTCCCGTACTTCATGCTGTAGATCTGGTTCAGCCCGCACGGCTCGTACCGGGAGGGCATCAGGAAGATGTCGGCCCCCGCCTCGATCTTGTGCGCCAGCCGGTTGTCGAAGGCCAGCCGCACGGAGATGCGGCCCGGGTGCCGACGTCCCAGGCTCTCCATCGCCAGCTCGTAGTTCCGCTCGCCCGTCCCCAGAATCACCAGCCGCATCGGCTGCTCCGCGAGCCAGTCGCCGATCGTCTCGAGGAGGTCGAATCCCTTCTGGGCCGTCAGCCGCCCGACCAGCCCGATCACCGGGTCGCCCGTATCCTCCATCCACCCGAACTCCCGGAGAAGGTCGGCGCGGCAGAGCGCCTTCCCGGAGAGGTCCTCCCGAAAGAAGGGGGCAGCGATCCCGGGGTCGGTCCGGGGGTCCCAGTCCTCGTAGGCGACGCCGTTCAGGATCCCGTAGAGATCCTCCCTCCGCTCGTAGAGAACCCCCTCCAGCCCGTGGCCGTACTCGGGCGTCTGGATCTCCCGGCTGTAGGTGTCGCTCACGGTGGAGAGGACGTCGGCGAAGACCAGCCCCGCCTTCAGCAGGTTCAGCTTCCCGTAGAACTCCACCCCCTTGGGGGTGAACAGGTCCCAGGAGAGCCCCGTCATCGGAAGGTCGTGGTTCCAGAACAGCCCCTGGTACCCGAGGTTGTGGACGGTGAAAACCGTCGCGGCCGCGGAGAGCGTCTCCCCCCCGTGGGAATAGATCGTCCTGAGGTAGGCCGGGATCAGCCCGGTCTGCCAGTCGTTGCAGTGGAGGATGTCGTACCGCCGCCCCGACTGGACGAGCCACTCCAGCACCGCCCGGCAGAAGAAGGCGAACCGCTCGCAGTTGTCGACGTAGTCGCCGTCCTTGGTGGCATAGAGGAATTCCCGGTCGAAATACCGGTCGTTCCGCACGAGGTAGGCGCCGACCCCTTCCCCCGCGTCGGTCTTGAGGATCGTCCCCGTCTCCTCCCGGTGCCCCACCGGAACCCGCACGGACGTACCTTCCGGGACGAGGGGGAACCGCTCCCGGTCGACGGCGCGGTAGAGGGGAAGGATGCAGTCGGCCTCCACCCCGATCCTCCGGAGCGCCTTGGGGAGCGCTCCCGTCACGTCGGCCAGTCCGCCGGTCTTGGCGAACGGCACGATCTCCGAGGATACGACGAGCACTCTCATCGGCCGGGGATCTCCTCTCCTACTCGGGCAGCTCCCGGAGATACTTGGCCGCTTCCTCCGGGGGGGTCGGGTTGATGTAGAAGCCGGAGCCCCACTCGAACCCGGCGACCTTGGTCAGCTTGGGCATGATCTCGATGTGCCAGTGGTAGAACTCCGCGGCATGCTCCAGGAAGGCGGCGCTGTGGACGATGAAGTTGAAGGGGGGGTTCTCCAGCGCGAGGTTCAGCCTGCGCAGCGTCCGCCGGAAGATGGCGGCCAGCGGCCGGATCTGGTCCTCCTCGATCATCTCGTAGGCGCACTGGTGGCGCTTTGGGACGATCCAGGTCTCGAAGGGAAACCGGGGCGCGTAAGGGCTGTAGGCGAGGAATTCCCCGCTCTCCTCGACGATCCGGACCTTATGCTCCATTTCCTGGACGATGATGTCGCAGAAGAGGCACCGGTCCCGGAACCGGAAGTAGTCCCGGCAGCCGGACATCTCCTCCATCACCCGCTTCGGGATGACGGGGAGCGCGATCAGCTGGGAGTGGCTGTGCGAGAGGGAGGCCCCGGCGGCGGAGCCGTGGTTCTTGAAGACGATGACCGACTTGAACCGGCGGTCCTGCTTCAGGTCGATCATCCGCTCCCGGTAGGCCCGGAACACGTCGCCGATCCGCTCCTCGGGCATGTCGAAGAGGTCCAGGTCGTGCCGCTCGGTCTCGATCACGACCTCGTGGGCCCCGATCCCGTTCATCCGGTCGTAGACCCCGTCCCCGGCCTTCCCGAGATCCCCCTCGATCCGCAGCGCCGGGAACTTGTTCGGGACGACCCGGAGGGTCCATCCGTCCCCGTTCCCCCGGTAGGTCAGGATTTCCGGGGGAGTCATCCGCTCCGCCCCGGGGCAGAGGGGGCACAGCCCCTCCCTGCGTTCGGGCTTCTCCTGGGGGAAGTCGTGGGGGCGCTTCCCCCGCTCGGTGGAGATGATGACCCAGCGGCCCACGATGGGGTCTTTCCGAAGCTCCGTCATGTATCCTCCGGCGATGCGTGGAAGGAACTGGAGGGATTACCGTCGGCGGGCGCCGTTCACCGCGCCTCTTCCTCCTCGGCGTCGGTCTTGCAGTCGATGCACATCGTGGTGACCGGTCGGACGGTCAGGCGCTTCTCGCCGATCTCCCCCCCGCACCGGTCGCAGGTCCCGAAGGCCCCGTCGTCGATCCGCTTCATCGCCTCCTTGATCTTCGCAAGGAGCTTGCGCTCCCGGTCCCGCAGGCGGAGGGTGAAATTCCGGTTCGACTCGAGGAGGGCGCGGTCGGTGGGGTCGGGGAAGTTCCCCTCGGCAACCTCGGTCATGTCGGAGACGGTCTTCCCCGCACCGGCCAGCAGGTCGTCCATCTGCCGCTGCAGTTCCCCCCTGCACTTTTCGAGGACCCTTGCGTCCATGAACCTCCCCTCGGGGTGGCTTCCGAATAGTACATTGTATTTTATCGGGAAACCGGAGTAAAGAACCGGGAATAGGGCCGGCTAGTGCGGGGAGAAGCGCACCGGGACCTCGACCCAGCCGGGCCCGGAGGGAAGGGGAGCGGCCCGGATCCGCGCCGGTCAGATCCGGACCTCCGCTCCGAGAAGGAAGTTTATTCCCGGGGCCGGGTATCCTTTCCGCTCCTCGTACTCCCGGTCCAGCAGGTTCTGGATCTTCCCGCTGACGGCGACCTCCCGGAAATCCCCGTGCGGGAGGATCCACCGGTAGCGGGTGAACAGGTCCACCCGGGCGTACCCGGGCCTCCGGATGTCTCCCCCGTTCGGCGGGGCATCGAGCTGGTCCCCCTCGATTCTCCAGTCGAGCCGCCCTTCCCACCCCGGCGCAGGGGCAACCTGAACCGACACCATTCCCCGCTGGGACGGGATCCCGAGAATCCGGCGCTGGTTCGCCGCGTCCCAGCTGTCCGACCAGGTGTAGGAGAGAAGGAGCACCCCCCGGGGGCAGGGATGCAGCTCCGCCTCCGCCTCCACCCCCCGCGAAAATGCCCGGCCTACGTTGCGCAGCTCTCCGAATCCCACCGGACCGGAAACGGAGGCATCGAACTGGATCAGGTCGCGGAACCGCTGGTAGAACCAGGTCGCCGTGACCCTTCCCCATCCCTCAGGCAAGGTCGTGTCGGCGCCGGCTTCCCAGGAGACCGCGGTCTCCGGGGAAAGCGACGGGTTCCCGATGAACGGATCCGAGATCTCCGATACGGTCGGGACGCGGAACCCTCTCCCGGCGGCCGCGCGAACCCGGGTGCGGATCGGGGAGATCTCGTGGAAGATCCCCACCTTCGGGTTCCATTCCGTGCCGGCCACCGAATTGCGGTCGATCCGGACCCCCAGGCTCGCGCCCGTGTGCCTCCAGGGGGCCAGCTCCTCCTGGAGGTAGAGGGAGCGGTTGTAGACCGACGAGGCGATGCGGCTGTTTCCGAAGTTCGACCGCAGGTCGTCCGACCCGCGGTCCTTCCGGTATTCGAATCCGAGGAAGGTGGTGGAGACGCGCCCGGCGCTGTACCGTGCCCGGAGCTCGAGGGCGCTTTTCCGGGTCTTCGTGGTATCGGCGAACTCGAAGGGGAAGAGCTCGCCCGCGTCGGCCCGGTCCTCCTCGTCGAAGAACTCGTCGAAGAGGTGGCCCGAGGCGGTGACCGCGAACCGGTCGGTCACCCTCGTCTCCCAGCGCGCCCCGGCCAGGAAACCGCGGCGGGTCAGGTGATGATCGGCGTCCCGGGGGGTTCCGAAGTCGATCGGGATCCCCTTGTTCGAATCGGTGGAGAGGAGGATCGCGTGGAGCCGGTTCCGCTCCCCCGCCGGGAGATCCATCACGGCGAGGAACGATGCGATCGAGGTCTCGTCGTTGGGAAGGATCCCGTCGCTTTCCAGCCCCGCCGCGTTTATGTGGAGGCTTCTGCCTCCGCCGCCCGCCCGGGCGAAGCCGTTCCAGGACAGGGTGGAAAAGCTCCCCCCCGACAGCCCGACCCCGGCCTCGCGTCCGGCCGTCGGTCCCGGGGGGAGAAAGTTCACCACCCCCCCCATCGCGTTCGATCCGTACAGCGCGCTCTGGGCCCCCCGCACGACCTCCACCTGCTCGAAACCCTTCACGGGAAGCGAGGAGATGTCGAACTGCCCCAGCGTCGGGCTGTTCACCGGGAACCCGTCGATCAGCACCAGCGTGTGGGTGCCCGATCCGCCGCGGATCTTGATGTTCTCCCGGTTTCCCGGGCTGCCGCTGCGCTGCACATCCACCCCGGGAATCCCCTGGAGGAGATCGCCCGCCAGGGAGGGGCCCTTCAGTCCGATCTCCTCCTCCGTCACCACGCTGATGGACGAGGCCTGCTCGGAGACCCTCCGCTCGACCCGCGTGGCGGTGACCACGATCGGATCCGGCCGGGCAGGCTCCTCCGCATGCAAGGCTCCCGGCAGCGCCGCGGCCGCCGCGGCGATCAGCGCCGCCGCCCTTCTCCTCCACCTCCATCTCCCTCCGTTCATCGCTTCCTCCTTTCCCTCGAAAGGGATCGTGTGGTTTCGGGCGGGCCGGATATTCCGGCTTCCGGCGTCCTACTCCCCGCGCCTTCCCGGGGCCATCGCCGCCCCAGTGGCCTTTTGCGGGTTTCGCATGGGGGGGACACTCCTTCGCTCCACCCCGGCGGAAACCAGGAGATGTCCCCCCCCTGGCAGCAGCGGATTCGCACCGCCTTCCCCGGACCCTCCCGGTCGTGCTTCCCGTTCTCCTTCTACCGCTTCTTCCGGACGGGGGTGACGCGGACCGCCCCGGTCTCCGGGTTGCTGTCGCAGACGACCTCCACCCCGTACGCCTCCCGGACGTTTTCCGGGGTCAGCACCTCCCCGGGAGGCCCGGCGGCCATGATCCTTCCCGCCGACAGGAGGAAGAACCGCTCCGCGTATTCCGTGCAGAGGGCCAGGTCGTGGGAGGCCACGAGGGCGCTCACGCCGCAGTCCTGCGCGAGGCGAGTGACGATCTCGTAGAAGGCGACCCGGTGGTAGATGTCGAGGTAGGCGGTCGGCTCGTCCAGCAGCATCACCTTCGCCCCCTGGGCGATCGCTCTTGCAACCGTGGCCCGCTGCCGCTCCCCGGCGGAGATCTCCCCCAGTCCCCGCCCCTCCAGCGCCTCCAGCCCCGTCATCCGCAGCGCCTCCTCCACCGGCTCCCGGTCCTCCCGCGTCGCCGCCCCGAAAAACCCGTGATGGGGGAAGCGCCCCAGCGTCACGAACTCCCGGACCGACATCGGAAAATCCACGGGAGGGTCCTGCCCCACGACCGACAGCAGCTTCGCCATCCGCTTCCGGTCGGCGGTGTCCGGCCGGTGCCCGGAAACCCGGACCTCCCCCGATTCCGGAGGCAACAGCCCCGAGCAGATCCGGAGCAGCGTGCTCTTCCCGGCTCCGTTGGGGCCCAGAAGCACCGCCACCTCCCCCTCGCGGAGAACCAGGTCCACCCCGCAGAGCACCGGCCGCTCCCCGTAGCGGAAGGAAACCTTTTCCACGGTCAGGACCGGCGCCATTACGGCCTTCCCCCGTTCTTTCGCAGCAGGTAGAGGAAGAAGGGGGCCCCGGCCAACGCGGTGACCGCGCCCACGGGGAGCTCCCCGGTGGGGCTTGCCGTCCGCGCCAGGATGTCCGCGACGACCAGGAAGGTCGCCCCCAGCAGAAACGCGGCGGGAAGCAGGCGCCGGTGGCCGGACCCCACCAGGACCCGCGCTCCGTGGGGGACGATCAGCCCCACGAAGCCGATCAGCCCCGACACCGCCACGACCGATCCGGCGAGCAGGGAGGCGGTGATGTAGACGGCCGTCTTGACCCTCTCCACCGGCAGTCCGGTCTGGAAGGCCGCCTCGTCCCCGAGGAGCAGCAGGTCGATCCCCCGGGAGAGGAGGAACAGCCCCCCCACGCCGACCGCGACGTAGGGAACCAGGATCGCCACCCTGCGCGGCGTCCCCAGCCCCAGGTCCCCCATCAGCCAGTAGAGAGCCCCGGGGATCCGGCCCGGCGGCGAGAGGGCGACCATCAGCAGGATCAGGGCGTTCAGGAAGGCCCCCACCACCACCCCCATCAGGATCAGCCGCTCCCGGGAGACGCCGCTGCGCCGCCGCGCCAGCAGGAAGACCCCCGACGCCGCAAGCGCCGCCCCGGCGAAGGCGCAGAAGGGAAGCGGCAGGAAGAAGCCGGAGGGAAGCAGGAGGGAGGCGGCGAGCGCCCCCACGGCGGCGCCCCCCGACACGCCCAGGATGTAGGGGTCGGCCAGGGGGTTGCGCAGGAGCGCCTGGAAAGCCACGCCGGAGGAGGAGAGGGCTCCTCCCACCAGCGCCCCGAGCAGGGCCCTGGGCAGCCGCAGCGAAAAGACCACCTTCGCGGCGGTCTCCGCAGGGTCTCCGGCCGGGCCGCTTCCCCAGAAGGACTGCCAGACCTGACCCAGCGACACGGACACCGGCCCGGTGGAGACGGAAAGGGCTACGGCCCCGCCGAAGGCGGCGCACAGGAGGGGGAACAGGAAGGCTTTACGGCTCACCGCGCTCTTCCCCCCGCGGTTCGGGCGGGTGCCATCCGGGAGCACCAGCCCGCGAGGATCCGGGAAACCTCCTCCAGCGCGTCCACCATCCGGGGTCCCGGACGGGTCACCAGGTCTCCGTCGAGGGAACGGACCTCGCCGTCCCGGAAGGCGGGGATCTCCCTCCAGCGCGTCAGCGCCTCCGGGAACCGCTCCACGCCGGCCATCGCGGCGACCAGGATGATGTCCGGGGAGGCCGCCACCAGATCCTCCGCCGACAGCCGCGGATATCGTCCCGAAAAACTCCCCGCGGCGTTGTTTCCCCCGGAGATCCGGATCATCTCGTCCAGGAAGGTGCCCTTCCCCGCCACGATGACCGGGGAGGTGGACACCGCGAAGAGCACCCGGGGGGCGATCCGCCCGCTCTCTTCCGGCGGGCCCGTCCCATGCGGACCACACGCTTCCGGACGGGAAACCCGGGCCATCCGCGTCCGAAGCGATCCGGTCTCGCGCCGGGCCTTCTCCGGCACGCCGAGCAGCGCTCCGATCCGTTCGATCGCGTCGAGGACCGCCCGGAGATCCTGCGGACCCACCGCGAAGCAGGGGATCCCCATCTCCTCGAGGACGTTCACCTTCTCCTTCGGATTGCCGTCCGTCGTGCACAGGACCAGGTCGGGACGGGACGCCACGATCCGCTCCAGGTCCGGGTCCACGATTCCCCCCACCCGCGGGAGGGCGGACGCCTCCGGCGGATGGTCGCAGAAGCGGGTGACCCCGACGAGACGTCCCTGCATGCCGAGAAGAAAGACGATCTCCGTGAGGCTGGGGGCGAGGGAGACGATCCGCTCCGGGGAGCGGGGCAAGCGGACGACGACCCCCCGGTCGTCCGTCACCGATACGGGAAATCCCGCTCCAATGGCGTTGGCCGGAAGGACGGCGACGGCGAGCACGGCGGCGACCGCCGCGACCGCGCCGCCCGACCCGCGCCGGGAAGCGATTCGCGTTCCGAAACCCGGCAAGAAAAAACCCTCCGATCCTTCCCCGGGGGGAAGAGCCTGGAGGGTTCGGTAGTTTCGCCTGCCGGTTCCCGACCCTTCGCCCGCGAAAGGTGTCCCGGGAAAACTCCCTGTCGGGCCGGTCTCCTGGCTTCCGGCTGCGAGCCTACTCTCCGCGCCTTCCCGGGGGGTCTTTCTCCCCAGTGGCCTCGTTGCGGATTTCGTCGCCGGTCACAGTTGCGGGGCAGCGATGGATTCGCACCATCTTCCCGTTACCCTGTCCGGGCGCCCGAAGGGAACTTCCGTGATGTTCTTATATTGTGGAGGGAATCCCGGCCGCCGTCAAGGAGAGTCTCGACAGGAGAGTGTCGACAGGAGAGTGTCGCGAGAGGGGCCTTTTGTGTAAGGAGCTTTCGAGAGGGGCCTTTCGTCTACGGGATGGCCCCCCAGGACCGGAGCCGCTCCCGGACATCTGCCTCCCGCGCGGGGAACCGGCCTTTCGAGACGGCCAGGAAGGCGGAATAGGCCTCGGCGCCTCGCTCCCGGTCGCTAGTCCGTTCGTACAGGGCTCCGAGGTTGTAGAGCAGATCGGGGTTCGAGGGAAATCTCCGCCGCGCCGCGAGGAGCATCCCCTCCGACTCCCGCGCCTTCCCGAGAAGCCCCAGGGCGATCGCCAGGTTCACCTGAGGGACCGGATTCGCCGGATCCAGCGAGGCCGCCCGCCGGAAGAGCTCCGCCGCCTCCCCGGTCCGCCCTTCCTGCAGGCGGAGGAGTCCCTCGTTCACGATCGCCGGGGGATAGCCCGGGTCGAGGGAGCGGGCGCGGGAAAGGGCGGCCTCCGCATCGGAGAGACGGCCCAGGCGCAGCAGGGAGACCCCGAGGCCGTTCCACGCCTCGATGACCGCGGGGTCTTTCACGATCACTTCCCGAAAGGCCCGTTCGGCGGAACCCCAGTCCCCCCGTTCCTGGGCCAGGATCCCCTCGTTGTACCGGCCCAGCAGCTCCGCGCGACCGCCTTCCGGCGTGGTCGGAGAGGCTCGGGGCGGTTCCTGTGTTCCCGCCTTCTTTTTCGAAAAGACCGGAACAGGGATACGGGCGGTGCTATCTTCTCCGGCCGCGGGCGGAAGCGCGGTTTCCACGGGGCGGGCACCGGCCGCCGGGGAAGAGTGCTGCGCCGCCGACGCGGTCATGGAAGCGGCCGGGGAGCCGGCCGAGGTCTTCGACACGGGAGGCTCCGGTTCTGCCTGCGGGGGCACGGGAGACGCGGCGGCTGTGAGGGCTGGCCGCGCGGCCGGGGCCGCCGTCTGCGGGGCGACAGGCTGCGGTTCCGACGGGCGGTCCCGGTACAGGAGCATGGCGGCCGCCACCCCCAGAATCAGGGCGAGCACCGCGGCCCGCACGAGAAGTCTCCGGTTCCTTCGGGAGGGGGGGAATGGGCCGGACCCCGGGAGGGAGGGCGTCCCTCCGCCCGGGGCACCCGATCCCTTCTGCGCCTTCCGGAGGGCATCCTGGAGGAGGCTCACAGGATCGCTCCGAACAGGGCCAGCCCGGCGAGGAGGGCCAGAGGGGCCGCCACCCAGGGGAGCCACCGCAGGATCCTCCGCAACGCGCCCCCTCCCTCGGACAGGGAGGCCTCGCCCCTGCGGACATCGGCGGCCTCGACCCTTCCCGCGCCGCGCAGATAGGCGGAGAGGAAGGCACGGTCGCAGAGCATGTTGATGAGCCGGGGGACCCCGCGGGAGCGCCGGTAGGCCGCCGCGGATCCTCCCGGGGAAAGGATGCCCCGCCCCTCCCCCCCCGCCACCGCCAGCCGGTGGTCGATGTAGCGCTCCGTCTCCTTCCGGGTGAGCGGACGGATCTCGGATCGGACCGTAATCCGCTGGTTCAGCTGCCGGAGGAAGGGAAGGCGCAGCTTCTCCTGGAGCTCCTTCTGCCCGATCAGCACGATCTGGAGCAGCTTCCGTTTCTCCGTTTCGAGGTTCGACAGGAGGCGGACCTGCTCGAGCAGCGCGGGGGAGAGGTTCTGCGCCTCGTCCACGATCAGCACCGGCCGCCGGTCGGCTTCCGCCTCGGCGAGGAGGAAGCGGTTCAGGGCGTCCAGGCAGTCCTTCCTCGTCCCGACCGGATCCTCCCCCCCGAAGTCCTGCAGGACGGCCCGCAGCAGCTCCTTCTCGGTCATGATCGGGTTCACGATCAGCGCCGTCGTGAAGCGGCCGGCAAGCCTCCGGAGGAGGGCGCGGCAGACGGTGGTCTTCCCCACGCCGATCTCCCCCGCCACCACGATGAACCCTTCCCCGCTCTCCAGCCCGAAGAGGAGGTGGTCCAGCGCCTTCTGGTGGCTCTCCGACAGGAAGAGGAACTCCGGGTCGGGAGTCAGGGAGAACGGCTTCTCCTTCAGATGGAAATAGGCCTCGTACATGTCACTCCCAGGGGGTGATCCCCGTGCGCTCCCCCTCGGTCCCGTACACCCAGGGCCTTCCGCCGACGTGGAATCCCCGCCCGGCCCCCTGAGCCCGCTCCATCTCCTCGACGCCGATGCCGGCGGCGATCCCGTTGCGCAGCAGACGCGGACGGATGAGGATGACCAGCTCCGTCTTCTTCTTCTGCTGTTCCGTGAAGCGGAAGAGAGCGCCCAGGTACGGGATGTCCCCGAGCAGCGGCACCGAATGGATCACCTCCTGGGTCCTCTCCTGCATCAGCCCCCCGATGAAGACCGTCTCGCCGTCCCGCACGGAGACCACAGTGTTCGCCTCCCTCACATCCACGATGGGGGCGGTGTTCCCGTCCGGCGCCTTGGCGTCCCCCACCTTCTCCGTGATGGAAGGGTGGATGGCGAGCATGATCCGGCCGTCCCGCCCGATCTGGGGGGTGACGCTCAGGATGATCCCCTCCGTGATGGTGTCCGGCGAGTAGGTGACAAAGGCCGCGGAGGTCGTCGAGGCGGGCGTCACGGTGGCGCGGAAGAAGACATCCTGCCTCCCGATCCGGATGATCGCCCGCTGGTTGTTCAGCGCGGAGACCTTCGGCGCCGACAGGACGTTGATCTGCCCCTGCGTCGCAAGGGCGTCGATGAAGGCGTCGAACTTCGACCCGGACACCCCGATCTGGAAGGCGGTGGTCCCGCTCTGCAGGGTCTGCCGGACGGCGGCTCCCCCGGAAAGCGATCCCGAGAGGGAGAGGGAGGAGAGGTCGGGCAGCGCCGACCAGTTGATCCCGTACTGGGTGGAGTCGTCCAGCGCCACCTCTAAGATCTTCGTCTCGATCAGCACCCCGGCCTTCGAGCGCGTCTCGAGCGATCGCAGGTACTCCTCGACCTGCTCCACCCGGGCCGGGAAGTCGGTGACCACGAGGGTCCCGGTCGCGCGGTTCAGCACCGCCTTCGACCCGTCCCCGGAGAGAAGCGACTGGACCTCCTCGACGATCCCGGCGAAGAAGTCGAGTTTCTCCTCGGTGGAGACCGTGTTCTCGCTCTGGCTTTCCCCCGACGAGGGGGTGCCGGTCACCGTCCCCGTAGTCGAGGACGACCCGGACCCCGAGGTCGAGGTGGAGGCGGTCAGCGATCCGGAGCCGGTCCGCGAGGTGAGCAGGTAGTCGAGGTGAAAGATCCTCGTCACCCGGCGGGCCGGAAGGACGCGGACCGTCCTCCCCGAAGCCTCCACCCGGCAGCCGAGGAGCCCGCAGACTTCGTCCATGATCTCCGGCGCGGTCGCCCCCTTGACATCCATCGTCACCGTCCCCGAAACCTCCGGGGAGAGGATCAGGTTGAACTCGTTCTCTTTCGCCAGGGAGAGGAAGAGCTCCCTCGCCTCCGCCCCGGCGAGCACGAGGGTGTACCGGCGGGTCGCCTTGCGGAACTCCCCGGCCGAATCCTTCCGCCCTTCCGGAGCGTCGAGCAGGGCGTAGGGAAGCGGCTGCGCCTCCGGCCCGGCGGCCGGAGCCGTTTCCCGGGCCGCGCCGGCCGGCCCCCCGGCGACGGCCACCGGCAGCGGGGGGCCTTTCCGGACGACCTGGGGTTTCGCGCATCCTCCCGCGGCGAGGGAACCTGCCGCGAACAGCAGGACCACCGCGACTCGAACAGGCACGAATTTCACCGGTATCCTCCTCTCCTTCCCCCGCCGGCTTCAGGGCGAGGGCTTGAACATCTCCACCGTACGGGTCTCGCCGCCCCTCCGCAGGGAGACGCCGTACGGAGCCACCTTCTCGACCGTCCATTCGCCGACCTTCCCGCCGGCCGGCACCAGGCGGTCCCCGAAGATGGCGATTCCGTGATTTCCGGTAATCACCGTCCCGCGCAGGTCGGCGAGGAGACCGCCTTCCGGCTCCCGCTTCGCCGTCCCGTCCCCCGGCCCCCCGGCGGAACGGATGAGGTCCGGCCGCAGAAACGGGTTCCGCTCCCAGGACCACTGCACCGCCTTCGGGGCTCCGGCCGTCTCCCGGGGAGCCGCCTCCGGCGTTCCCGCCGGGGAGGAGATCTTTCCCTCCGCCGGGGCCGCGGCCTCCCGGACCGCGGCTGGGGGCTGCTGCGCGGGCCTCTCCCGGACCGCCGCGTAGAACCGGTATCCGCCCAGCAGGATCGCCACCCCCGCCAGCGCCCCCGCAACCCGCGGGTCGCGCATCGCCTCCCGCAGACCCCCCGTCACCGCCGGCTCCTGTAAAATGCGGAAAGCTCCAGCGTGGTCTCCATCTCCCCTTCCTTTTCGCTAACCTCGAGGTTCCGGATGGAGAGAAGCCGTTTCATCCTCGGGACCCCGTCGAGAAAAGCCGCCATTTCCTTGTAGGTGGAGAAGAAGGCGACGCGGAACCGGATCTCCCCCGGCGTCTTCTCCTCGGCCTCTTTTTCGCCCCCTCCGGGTCCCGACACCGTCGATCCCCCCCCGGGGTCCGTTTTCTCCGGGACGGAAATCCGCAAGGCCCTCAGGTTCTGCCGCACCGCCTGCCGCCCGAACTCTTCGAGCAATGTCCCGGCATCGGGCGAAACCGGCACCTTGTCCCGCCAGGTGAGGACGATCCCCTCCAGGCGATCGATGTCCGCGCGGGAGGTGTGGGACATCTCCCCCCAGACCTCGAGCGCCTTCCCCATGTCGGCCTCCGCCACGATCAGCTCGGCCTGCAGCCGCTTCACCTCGCGGAACTTCGGCGCAAAGACCAGGAAATAGGACAGGGCGGACGAGACGGCCAGGGCGGACGCGACCAGGAGGATCCCCCGCGCCTTTTTCGAGGCGGTCGAGATTCCCGTCATGTTCCCTCTCCCAGCCGGAACCGGAGGAGAAACTCCTGCTCATACCCTCCGCGCCCCTCCTTCTCCCCCAGGGGATGCATCCCGATCGGCTCGTACCGGAGGTCCGAAAGGATCCCCTGCTTTTCCACCGCGGAGAGGAACCGGTTCATCCGCTCCTGGACCTCGACCGGCGTGGCGCCCCGGACGCTCCCGTAGAGCCGCGCCCGGTATTCCCGGTCCTGCCGCTCCAGCGACAGCCTGGAAAAGGCCATCTCCCTCGGCACCGGCGCTCCCAGGGCCGCGAAGCAGTCCTTCCACCGCGTGAAGGGGGCGCCCAGCATCTGCTCCCCCGCCGAGGCCTCCCGCACGATGTCCCGCAGCGACACCCAGTGCAGGAAATCCTTCTCCAATGCCGGATGAAGATTGGCCCCCGACCTGGCGCTCTCCAGCGTCTCCCGGTACCGTTTCTCGGCGTTGTGCAGCCCCATGTAGAGCACGGCGTTCGCGATCAGGAACGCGGCGGCGATCGCGGCGACGGCGGCGTAGTTTCCCCAGCGCCGCTTCCGGTGGATGTATTCCGGCGGGAGGAGGTTCACCTTCTCCGGGTCTTCCGCGGAGATCGCCAGGCCGACGGGGACGGCGTATTCCGCCGCGTCTCCCGGCAAACCGGGGGAGAATTCCGCGGCGGCGAGGGCCGGGTGGGGCTCGACCGCGATCTTGAGACGCTCCGACACCCGCGTCACGATCCTCGGCGAGGGGGGGATCCCGCTCCAGTGGAGCCGCTGAATTCCCCCTCCCCGGGAGAGCTGCCGGTAGTAGAGGAGGGATCTCGTCAGCTCCGTCACCATCCGCTCGGCGAAAACATCCTCCCCGGAGAGGTGCGGCACCGCCGCGCCCGATTCGCCGCCCGGAAGGTCCAGCACGTTGTGATCCGGGATCTCCGGTACGCCCTCCCCCGCGGAAAGGAACTCCACCGGGAATTCCCGGGCGAAGCGAAGCTTCCCCCCCTGGGAAACGCAGATGACGGCCCGCGACGGTTCGGCGTGAAGCAGCCCCACGATCTCGTCCTCCCCCGAATCGAGGGGGATCCCCAGCAACGCCAGGGGAACGGAGGTCACCCGCACGGGGGAAAGGCCCGCCTCCACGAGCAGGAACACCAGCCGCCGGATCTCGAACTCGGGGGTGAAGACCGCGAGGACCTCGTCCCGATCGACCCCCTGCTCCGTCACCTTGCCGATGACCTCCCCGGTCACCCGAAGCTCCGAGACCGGGGTCGAGACCTCCCCGGCGATCTTCCCCCGCAGGAGCGCGTCGCGCGACTCCGCGCCCGCCGGGGGAATCGTGTAGATCCGGTGCTCGATCAGGGGGCCGAGGTAGCTGACCACCGCCTTCTTCGCCGTGAACCCGCGCCCCTCGAGGAACTCCCGGAGGAAATGGGCCAGGCGGACCGGCTCCCCTCCCGGCCAGTCGGCCGTCGCCACGGCCTGCACCTTCAGGGGACGGGTGCCGGGGAGGAACTCGGCGGCGCGGATCACCCTCGGGGAGATCTCCAGCGCCAGCATCCGTCCTTTTCCGCCGAAGGTCATGCTCACCTCAGATACAGGTTCAGCTGGGCCTGCTGGTTGTTCCCGGGAACGAAGACCACCGCCTGCCCGGAGACCTGCGGGTCCGGGGGAAGGGTGCACACCGCCGTGACCGCGTGAAATGCCGAATGGAAGTTCGCAAACGAGTAGGGAGGGGAAAGCGGAGGCGTATTCGCCGGCGCGGCCGCCTCGACCCCGCTGTTGGAGTACCACAAGGACACCGTGGAGGTCATCCCCGGGTAGGCCGCCGGCTGCGGATTCTGGATGAACTGGCCGGGGGGAGGGTTCGGGCTCCAGACGTGGAGGTTCACCAGGAGGCGGCCGTTGATGTTCACCGCGTTCGGCGGATGGACCAGGTCGTCGGCGGTCGACATCGTCCGATCGCGTCCGGCGCTGCGGATCTGCCCGGCCCCGGGACTCGAGTAGGCGTAGGGATTTCCCCAGGCGTCGTTCAGGTATCCGTTCGGGTCGAACCCGGAGTTCATGTAGGGGCCGAACCAGCCGACCTTCACCCCGAGCGTGCCGGTGCCGCCGAGGGGCTGCGTCCCCTGGACGTTCAACTGTACGAGGCCGGTCGGAAGCCTTCCCATGTCTCCCACGAACCCCGGGGTGGGGACCGCCGGGTCTCCCGCGATCGTCTTGTACAGTTCCTCCATCTCCTTCCGGGTCGCCTCCTCGCGCGACTGGTCGATCACGTTCGCGGCGTAGGGGACCGCCATCGAGGCCAGGATCGCGATCACGGCGATCACGATCACCACCTCGATCAGGGAGAATCCCCCCCGGCGGTTCACGCGCCGCCTCCCATCGCGCCGACCATCTTGTAGAGGGCCAGGAAGAAGGAGAGGGCGGCGCCGAGCACGACCACGGAGAGCACCACGATGATGAGCGGCTCGAGCACGGCGAAGGTCTTCCGCACGACGAGGGGCACCTCCCGGTCGTAGAAGGCGGCCACGTTCTCCAGCGTCTCGTCCAGCTTGCCGGTCGCCTCCCCGGCGGCGACCATCCGGATCACCAGGGGGGGGAACTGCCCCGACCCGGCCAGCGCCGTCGAGAGCACCCCGCCGGACGTCAGCTGCTCCCGCGCGGACCGGACCACGGCGGCGAGCACCTTGTTTCCCAGGACCTGCTCCACCACGGTCAGCGAGTGGATGGTCTCCACCCCCGCGCGGAAGAGCAGCGCGAGGTAATGGCTGAACCGGCTGATCTCGATCGCCCGGATCATCCCCCCCACGAGGGGGATGCGGAGCTTCCACCCGTCCACGCGAAGGCGTCCCTTTTCCGTCTTCTTGTAGAAATGGAGCGCCAGGAAGATCAGCGCGATCCCCGCGAGCAGATAGACCCCACGGTCCCGGAAGAAGACGCTGACCGCGATCACGATCCTCGTCGGGAGGGGCAGCTCCACCGCCGCGGCCTGGAACACCTTGATGAACCGGGGGAAGACGAAGGTGAAGAGGAGGAAGATGAGCCCCCCCACGGCGGAGAGGACGGTGATCGGATAATAGGTCGCCTGCTTGATCGTTTTCGAGAGCTCCTCCTGCCAGGTGAGAAACTTCGCCAGATCCGCCAGGACTCCCTCGAGGTTCCCCGTCGTCTCCCCCGCCCGGACGATGCTGACGTAGCTTTCCGGGAACACCTCCGGGTGCAGGGCGAGCGAATCGGAGAAGCTGGCCCCCGCCTGGACGTTCCGGCGGACGTCCCGGATCACCTCCTGGAACGCGGGGGCGTCGGTCTGCTCCGACAGGTCTCCGAGCGCGACGACGATCGAAATCCCGGCCGCGAGCAGGGTCCTCAGGTGAAAGGAGAACTGGATGACGTCGTTCCGCCGGATCCCGCGGCGGAGGAAGGGAACGGACCGGGCCCCGGACCGCTCCTTCCCGGACAGCAGGTGGAGCCCCATCGAGGCAAGCGCTTCCCGCAATCCCCCCTCGTCGGAAGCCAGCAGGATTCCCCGGGCCTTCCGCCCGTAATCGTCGATGGCGCTGTATTCGTACCGGGGCATCTAGGTCACCCGCACCGCCTCTTCCAGGGTGGTGGTCCCCTCCATCGCCTTCTTCACGGCGTCGTCCCGCATGGTCGCCATCCCCTCGGCTCGGGCCGCATCCAGCAGCTCCTGGCTGTTCGCGCGGGACATTGTCAGGCGCATGATCTCCGGCGTCACCTCCAGGATCTCGAACACACCGACCCGGCCGCGAAACCCGGTCCCGTCGCAGGCCTTGCATCCCTCTCCCCGAAGGAACTTCCCGTTCGCCGCATCGGGAAGGATGCCGGCCCGGGAAAGCACCTCCGGGGGAGGGGAATAGGGGACGCGGCAGGACGGGCAGTTCACCCGCAGGAGCGCCTGCCCGATGATCGCCCGCACGGAGGAGGCGACCAGGAACGGCTCCTGCCCCATGTTCATCAGCCGGGGGATCGCCCCCGACGCATCGTTCGTGTGCAGGGTGGAAAACACCAGGTGCCCGGTCAGCGCCGACCGGATCGCGAGCTCCACCGTCTCCGCGTCCCGCATCTCGCCGACCAGGATCACGTCGGGGTCGTGGCGCAGCACGGCCCGCAGGCCGGTGGCGAAGGTGAGCCCGGCCTTCACGTTGATTTGGACCTGGCGGATGATCGGCAGCTCGTACTCGACCGGGTCCTCGAGCGTGACGATGCTGCGGTCCAGCGTGTTGATGTAGGAGAGGGCGGAGTAGAGGGTCGTGGTCTTCCCGGACCCGGTGGGGCCGCAGACCAGGATGATCCCGTTGCGGCTTTCGATCGCCCGGCGGAACCGTTCCAGGTTCCCCTCGTCGAACCCGAGCGCCTCCAGACCTACGACGAGCCGTGCCCGGTCGAGGATCCGGAGCACCACATTTTCCCCGCACACGGTGGGAAGGGTGGAGACCCGGAGGTCCACCTTCCGTTTCCCCTGGAGGAACTTGATCTTCCCGTCCTGCGGCTGCCGGGTCTCCGCGATGTTCATCCCCGCCAGGATCTTGATCCGGGCAATCACCCCCGGCTGCAGCGACTTGGGAAGAGAGGGCCCCTGCCGGAGCTGCCCGTCGATCCGGAACCGGATGCGGAAGATCCGCTCCTCCGGCTCCACGTGGATGTCGGTCGCCCCCTCCTGCACGGCGGTCAGGAAGAGCCGGTCGACCAGACGGACGATCGGCGCCCCGGAGGTGAGGTCCGCCTCCGAGACCCTCCCGGCCTCCACCTGGCGCATCGACTTCTGGATGACCTCCTCGAGCGACCCGCCCCCGAGGTAGTAATGGTCGATCGCCTGCAGGATGCTCGACTCGGTCGCGGAGACCGCCTCGACGACATACCCGGTCGCCCGCTGGACCTCGTCGATCGCGAGGACGTCGAAGGCGTTCGCCATCGCGATCGTCAGGCGCGGGGGATCCAGGTTCAGGGGAATGATCTTGTGCCTTCGGGAGATCGCCTCGCTCACGCACTTGAGCGCCGCGGGGTCGACCATGGAGCTGTCGAGCTGGACGAAGGTGACCCCCGCCTCGGAGGCGAGGACCGAGGAGACCAGCTCCTGGGTGACGAAACCGAGGCTGATCATGATCTCGCCGATCCGCTCGCCGGTCCGCTTCTGCTCGCGCATCCCCAGATCGAGCTGGTCGGAAGTGATCAGGCCGGCCTCGATAAGCCGCTCCCCGAGGAGCTTCCTCCTCGGGGAGGTGGGTGTGCCCTGTGTCGCCTCCGCCTTCTTCATCGCGATCCCGCCATTCCGGGTACGGGAACGCAGCAGGGGCGCGACTCCGCCTCCACGTCCCGCCGGAGGGGTCTTCTCCTACTGGATCCGGAACCCGATGTCGTCGCTCGCAAGGGTCGCGGCGCCGGCCGCCGTATCGACGACCCCGTTGGGGCCGGCCGAGAGGACCCACACCGGGTTGGGCGGCGACTGGAAGTTCGCCGAGTTGATCACGTAGGACCTCGCCCACGGGTCGACCGGCAGAGAAGTCGCGTACGGCCCCTTCCAGGCGGTGTCGCCCGTGGCGGGATAGCCGTGCCCGTTGGTCACCAGGTGGGTGTCCAGGAGGTTCCAGTTGTTCGCCCCCGGCGCGGGCCAGCCCGCCCCCACGAAAAAGGCCGCCGGCGGCGCGGTCCCGGTGTAGAGGCCCGGGTAGTCCGCGGTCGCGGTTCTGCGGTTCGGCCAGCGGCCGAGATCCTTCATCGCGTTCACCACCGCCGCGGCGACCACCTGGGTCTCGTTCTTCGCCTTCGCGATCTTGGAGTCGTCGATGTACTTCGTGATGTAGGGAGTCAGGATCGCGGCCAGGATCGCGATCACCGCCACCACGACCACCACTTCGATCAGCGTGAACCCCTTTTCTCCGTGTCTTTTGCGCATCGTCTCCCCTCCGTCTCCCGTTCTGGCGGATCCCATCAATGAAAGACAATGTTGATAAAACAAAACTTAATTATACTTAATAATAATTAAGTTATATGTCAAGGACCTTTTCCGGGGCCGGGGAAAACCGGGTGCCCGGCCGAAGTTCCCTTTCCCCGATTTCATCGGACGGGAGCATCGGAATCTTTACGGAAGGAGTGGACGTCGGGAAATCCGGAACGACCCGGATTTAGGAGAATCGCGCCGTTACCGGGTCCGCGAGACGATGTACTCCGAGAGGGTGTGCAGCGCGGCACGGGCGGAGGTGTCGGGCAGGGCGGCGAGCAGCCATCTCCCACGCCTCACGAACGCGTTCGCCCTGCGGGCCGTGTAGCCGGTCCCCCCGTGCCGCTCCACGAGCCCCGCGAGAAAGGAGACCTCCCGCCCGGACGGGGTCCCGCCGCGCAGGATCCCTTGCGCCCTCTTCCGGTCGGCCTCCCCCGCCTCCCGCAGGGCATGGATCAGCGGCAGGGTGACCTTCCCTTCCCGCAGGTCCTGGAGAGGGCGCTTCCCCAGCTCCCTCTCCGAGCCGTCGTAATCGAGGATGTCGTCCGCCAGCTGGAAGGCGATCCCCACCGCCTTGCCGTACTCGAACATCCGCTTCCGCAGCCCCTTGTCGACGCCGGCCAGCACCGCGCCGGTCTCGCTCGCGGCGGCGATCAGGGAGGCGGTCTTGTGGTAGACGACCCGGAGGTACTCCTTCTCGGTGATCGCCGGATCGGCCGATTTCATCAGCTGGAGGACCTCTCCCTCGGAGAGGGAGACCAGGGTTCGGGCGTAGATCCCCAGCACGTCGAGGTCGCCGTCCCCGGTCATCAGCTGCGAGGCCCGGGCGAAGAGAAAATCGCCCACCAGGATGCTCGCCTGATTCCCGAACACGACGTTCGCCGAGGGCTTTCCCCGGCGCATGACGCCGCCGTCGACCACGTCGTCGTGGAGCAGCGTCGCGGTGTGCATGTACTCCGTGACCACCGACATCACCGTCCTGCGGGGGCCGGTGTACCCGCACGCCTCCGCGACCAGGAGCAGGACGGCGGGGCGGAACCGCTTCCCCCCGGACAGGGTGATGTGCCTGCCGATAAGCGGAACCAGGGTAACGGGCGATTTCAGGTGGGCGGCCAGCGCCCGTTCCACCTTCCGCAGGTCGCGCGCAAGGTGCCGGAAAACCCCGTCGATCGGGAGCTTATTCTCGCCCATGGA
>MGPV01000004.1:5847-6049 GCA_001797615.1 Deltaproteobacteria bacterium GWC2_65_14 | reverse complement strand
AAGGCGAAGCGGGAAGGATTCCGATCCCGCGCGGCCTACAAGCTGACCGAGATCGCCCGGGCGCACAAGATCGCACGGCCGGGGGAATGCGTGGTGGATGCGGGGGCGGCCCCCGGGGGATGGAGCCAGGTCCTGCTGCGGCTGGTGGGAACGAAGGGGAAAGTCGCCGCGGTGGACCTGTTGCCGATGGAGCCGCTTCCCG
>MGPV01000004.1:1884-5822 GCA_001797615.1 Deltaproteobacteria bacterium GWC2_65_14 | reverse complement strand
GGATATCGCCGAGCCGTCGCTGCCGGAGGAGATCCTCTCCTTCTTCGGGCGGACCGCGGACGCCGTCGTCTCCGACGCGGCCCCGAACACCTCGGGCGTCTCCGTGACCGACCGGGCCCGTTCGGCCGACCTTGTGCTGTCGGTGCTGTCCCTTGCAGGGACGACGCTGCGGGAGGGAGGGACCTTCCTGGCGAAGATCTTCGAGGGGCCGGAGGCCGACGAGGTCTTCCGGGAGCTGCAGGGGAAGTTCTCGAAGGTGATCCGGGTGCGGCCCGGGGCGACCCGGAAGGAATCCTCCGAGCTCTACCTGCTTGCCCGTGGCTTCCGGGGGTAAGGCTACTTTTTCCAGGCGGCGGCCAGCGCCTCCTGGACGTGGCGAACCGGCACCAGGGAAAGGGAGGTCTTCGCGGAGAGACGCTCGGCGTTGGAGGCCGGCAGGAGCACCCGGGTAAAGCCCATCTTCGCCGCCTCGTTCAGCCGGCTCTCCGCCATCGGCACCGCCCGCACCTCGCCTCCCAGCCCCACCTCCCCGAACGCGGCGGTCTTCTCCGGGATCACCTGGTCCCGGAAGCTTCCCGCCACCGCGCAGAGCAGCGGCAGGTCTGCCGCCGTCTCGTCGAGCCGGATCCCCCCCGCCACGTTCACGAAGACATCCTGGTTGTAGAGAGAGAGCCCGGTCTTCTTCTCGAGGATCGCGCAGAGCAGGACCACACGGTTCGTGTCGGCCCCCAGCGTCGTGCGGCGCGGCATCGCCAGGAACGACTGGCTGACCAGCGCCTGGACCTCCACCAGCAGCGGACGGGTCCCCTCCACCGCCGGGAAGACGATCGTCCCCGAGGTCTCTCCGGAGCGCTCCGACAGGAAGAGTCCGGAGGGATCGGCCACCTCCGACAGCCCAGTCGCCCGCATCTCGAAGACGCCGATCTCGTTCGTGGAGCCGAACCGGTTCTTGACCGCCTTCAGAATCCGGAAGGGATGCCCCTTCTCCCCCTCGAAGTAGAGGACGGTGTCGACCATGTGCTCCAGAACCCGAGGCCCCGCGATCGCCCCCTCCTTGGTCACGTGCCCCACGAGGAAGACCGAGACCCCCGTCTTCTTTCCGAAGAAGACCAGCCGCCCGGCGCTCTCGCGCACCTGACCGACCGACCCCGGCGCCCCGGGAAGGTCGGAGGTGAACATCGTCTGGATGGAGTCGACGATCACCACCGCGGGGGAAAGGCCCGAGGCCGCCTCGATCACCCGCTCCACCGAGGTCTCGGCCAGGAGGAAGATCCCCTCTCCCGGAACGCCGAGGCGGGAGGCGCGCATCTTCACCTGCGCCTCCGACTCCTCGCCCGAGACGTAGAGCACCTTCCTGCCGCCCCGCGCATACCCGCGCGCCGCCTGGAGGAGGAGGGTCGACTTGCCGATCCCCGGGTCGCCGCCGATCAGGGTGGCCGACGCAGGCACCAGGCCGCCCCCCATCACCCGGTCGAACTCCGCGATCCCGCTTGCGCTCCGCTGCGAGGCGGACTCGGTCACCTCCGACAATGGAATCGGCTTCGAGGCGGGGACCCCTTCCAGGGCGACCCGGTACTTCGTCTCCCCCGCCGCGACCTCCTCGACGATCGACCCCCACTGCCCGCAGTCGGGACACTTCCCCAGCCACTTCGGGGAGGAGAACCCGCAGGCGGTGCAGGCATACTCTATTCTTACCCTCGCCATTTCCTCGCCACCTCGGCGGCCACCTCGTCGAAGGTCGCCTTCCTCGCCCGAACGATTTTCTTCACGTCGTCGTACTCGGGGACCGGACGGACGGAGCCGTCGGGAAGCTCCGCCTCCTTGACGCGGATCTTCCCGAACCGGGTCGAAACCGTCTTCACCGATCGGACCAGCTTGAGCCGGTCGCAGGCATGGTACCGAAGCCCGATCGCGGTGGAGAGGGAGAAGACCGCCGCGGAGACGATCTCGAGCCGCTCCTCCGGGCAGAGGATCCGCAGCACCCAGCCGGGTCGGTTCTTCTTCATGGTGGCCGGGATCACGACGACGTCGAGCGCCCCGGCGTCGAAGGCCCGCTCCATCAGCAGCTCGAACCGCTGCGGGTTCATGTCGTCGATGTTCGCCTCGATCTCGAGCACCCGGTCGCGCCCCCGGATGCCGGAGACGGCTTCCCCCTCCACCACCCGGAGGATGTTAGCGCGGCCGGGGATCTCCCGGTGGCCGACCCCGATTCCGACCGCCCGGACCGTCATCTCCGGCGGAGGAGCGAAGGAGGCTCCGAAGGCGCGCAGGAGCGCCGCCCCGGTGGGAGTCACCAGCTCTCCCTCCCCTTCCCCGAAGCGCCAATTGGCGCCGGTGAGCAGGGAAAGGGTCGCAGGGCCGGGGACCGGGATCTTCCCGTGGGAGGACCATGCCTCGCCCGATCCTCCCGGAAGCGCCGAGCAGTAGGTCTCCGGCGCGCCCAGATGCTCGAAGAGGAAGGATGCGGAGACGATGTCGACGATGGCGTCGACCGCCCCGACTTCGTGGAAATGCACCTTGTCCCGGGTGGTTCCGTGCACCTGCGCTTCCGCATCGGCCAGGAGCTCGAAGCAGGAAACGGCGCGGCCCCGCGCCGCCCCCGGCAATTTCGAACGACGCAGGAGGGAGAGGATTTCGGGAAGATGTCTCGCCGACTTCTTCCGAGCGGAGACCTTGACGCTCACCCGGTTTCCCGCGATCCCGGAGGAGGTGGCGCGCTCGACGGACAGGGAGTATCCGCGGACCGGAAGCCCGCGCAACGCTTTGCGCAGCTCCTTCCCGGCCCCGGAAAGCGCAAGGAGCGCCGCGCAGGTCATATCTCCCGCGATTCCCGAGAAGCAGTCGAAATAGAGGATTTTCTTCACACCGCCCCCGCCGGTGCCATCCGGACCGGCCTCACCGCACGATATCACTTCCCGCCGGGATTGTCCCCGGCCCGTCCGGCACGGGGATTGCTCCCATCTTCCGGAAACGATTCTTTCTCAAAGGATAAACGAAAGGAGAACCGCATTGGACATTTCCTCCCGATCTGCCCCGCCGGGAAAGCCGAAGCTCCTCGACCATTGCCGGAACGAGCTTCGGACCCGCCGCTACAGCCAACGGACCGAAGAGGCCTATGTCTCCTGGATCCGACGGTACTTGCGCTTTCACGGAATGCGCCACCCGCGCGACATGGGGAAGGGCGAGATCGAGGCGTTCCTTTCCCGTCTGGCCACCAGGTCGAACGTCTCCGCGTCGACCCAGAACCAGGCGCTGGCCGCGATCCTTTTCCTGTATCGCGACGTTCTCGGGACCAGGCTGGATTGGCTCGACGACGTCGTTCGGGCGAAGAAACCGAAGCTCCTTCCGGTCGTGCTGACGCGGGAGGAGGCGCGACGGATCCTGGTCCACCTGCACAGCGAGAAGTGGATCGCCGCGATGCTGATGTACGGTTCCGGGCTTCGCCTCCTCGAGGCCTTGCGGCTGCGGGTCAAGGACGTAGACTTCGGCTACCGCCGGATCACGGTCCGTGCGGGAAAGGGAAACCGGGACCGGGTCACCGTCCTGCCGGAGGCCGTCGTGCCCCGATTGACGCGCCACCTGGAGGAAACCAGGATCCTCCATGAGCAGGATTTGAAAAACGGAAGCGGCTACGTTACACTCCCCGGTAACCTGGAGAAGAAATACCCCGGCGCCAACCGGGAGTGGGGGTGGCAATGGGTCTTCCCCGCACGGCGGCAGTTCCAGGAACCGGTCACGGGGCGACTCTTCCGGCATCACCTCCACGAAACGGTTCTCCAGCGGGCCGTGAAGGACGCTGCAGCACGGGCGGGCATCCGGAAACCGGCCTCCTGCCACACCTTCCGGCATTCATTCGCGACGCACCTTCTCGAAGACGGGTACGATATCCGGACCATCCAGGAACTGCTGGGGCACAAGGACGTCAACACCACGATGAT
>MGPV01000004.1:0-1846 GCA_001797615.1 Deltaproteobacteria bacterium GWC2_65_14 | reverse complement strand
GTAGCCCGGCAGACTTTCCGTGAGGGTCCCCGCAGCCTTTCCCTTCCTGAATTAGGCTGTCCCCTCCGCAGTCTATCCCTTCGCCCCCACACCTGCGAACCCCCACCTATCCATAGGGTTTTGAAAGACTTCTTTTGGAATTACATGTCTCCTCCTATTAAAAACCATGGCTCTTTCAGCCGCATTTCACCCTTTTTCTTATGTTCTTACACGGTTCTGTCTAATTCGCGTTAGCCAGACATCTATAAACTTGGAATGAGACAAATAATGAGATGGAGGTGATAAATGAGAAAGGTAATTGGCATTGTGCTATTCATCGCGGCCTTATTCTGCATCACGGGAGGGAATCCATATTTTGTAACAAACATGATCAATGCGCAGATCTTGGGTGGCTATGCATTCGGACTAATACTGTTAATCGTTTCGTCGAGAATGTTTGAGAAACAATATTTTACTATCGTAATTGGATTAGCCACATTTATATCTGGACTACACCTACTGGTTTTTGTACATATTATAAATCTGTCTTCAGATGATAATATCAAAGGGGTATTGCTTGGATGTGCATTCATAGCGGTGGGAGCTTCAATGATTTTAATATTTATCCGTAAACGAAAAAAATTGATAATAGCTGACAGATAATTCAACCGTGCCTAAGTTGAGTAGGCCTATATTTTCTCGTCGCTGGCTAACAACAGGCTGAAGCTGACGGCTGCCCTTCTAACTACTTGTGGCCCCGCAGCTTAGCCTGAGCGTTGGGCTGACTTGTTAAGGCTTAGATTCTTTCTCGGAGGGGGATCGGCCACACCACCAAGCTGGACCTGATCCGGAGGTCTTGTGGTTTACCAGGCCGCATCAACAACCAGATCGTCGCCCTTCAGCACGCTGCATCTCTTACCATCCTCTGTTCCAGGACATCGCTTTTCATCTGTGCACCGCTCTGCTTCAATACGAAGCAGGTTCGTTCTTCGGTTGTCGGTGCCATTCACCAGGAAGCAGGAGCACCCCAACTACTGCTTGAAGCTGGCGGCTCCTTCGGCGGGCACGCTTTTTGGTGAGCGGTCGGCGGGAAAAAGCGCGCCCGCCTCGGCCCGCAGCTTAAGCGCGCGTTAGGTTGACGTTTTTGAACTACGGCCGGGCATTAGGAGAGATGTCATGGACGTGAATGCATTGATGGTTTTCCTTATCCCGAATGCCCGGCGATGGATAACCGATCAACGTAATAAGCATCGACCCCATTCTTCGGCGCTTACGCCGCAAACTATAAGATCCTTACACCAATATTTCCGACACGTTACTCTGGAGCGAGCCCAGATAAGGATTGTTGATCAGATAGAAAACCCACCTTTTTATACAGATCTTATAAAGATGGGAATCGAAGGGCTTATAGATTTTCGAAAAATGGCAGGAATTACTTTCGATGATACTATATTAATCAACAAGCTGTGTTCAGGAATTCCACCTCCTTTGACACTTATGTTCCACGAATTTGTTCATGTTGCTCAATACGGTCTGTTGGGTGTCGGCGAGTTCGCAAGGCAATATGTTCTGGGGTGGGCGGAGAACGGATTTTCATACGAATCTATCCCCTTAGAATTTGAAGCATTTGCACTTCAAACACAATTTGAACGGTCGCCCCAGTCTTATTTTTCTGTCGAAGAGGTCATTGAGAAACGACAAGGCATCATTCATTGAACGCAACCTAACAACAGGCTGAAGCTGACGGCTACCCGCCGAAAGTCCTGAGGCCCCGCAGCTGATATGGGTTGACCGGTCAAGTGTAAATTTCGGGGTCTGTGTTTTTTCGCTCTTTGGTCTTGTACCTCCTTTTGCGGCGGGACGGGGC
>MGPV01000003.1:2365-55442 GCA_001797615.1 Deltaproteobacteria bacterium GWC2_65_14 | reverse complement strand
ACCAGTTGTTCCGCCAGGGGCATCGCTGGGTAGCTATGTGCGGAAGGGATAACCGCTGAAAGCATCTAAGTGGGAAACCCGCCCTGAGATGAGGTATCCCGGGGACTTGATCCCCCTGAAGGGCCCTTGTAGACTACAAGGTTGATAGGCCGGGTGTGTACGCGCAGTAATGCGTTCAGCTAACCGGTACTAATCGCCCGTGAGGCTTGACCACTACTCAACGGATGAACGTTTTCGGACGCATTCGACGGATCGGCACCCGCGCGGGAAGCGCGCGGCGTTTCACGGAACCTGTCTTTCGGCGGCGATGGCGGAGAGGCAACACCCGTTCCCATCCCGAACACGGAAGTTAAGCTCTCCAGCGCCGATGGTACTACGGGGTTACCCCCGTGGGAGAGTAGGTCGCTGCCGAATTGATTTCAGAGCCCTTGCACCGGAAACGGCGCAGGGGCTTTTTTTGTATAATCGATCGGGGACACTCCGCACGGGCGGGGACACTCCTGGGTTTTTTCGTCGGAAAACAAGGAGTGTCCCCGCTTGGAAGTGTCCCCGCCCAGGAGGTTTTTCCGTCCATGTCCGGCCACAACAAGTGGAGCTCGATCAAGCACAGGAAGGGGAAGGCCGACGCCCAGCGGGGGAAGGCCTTCACGAAGATCACCCGGGAGCTGATCACCTCCGCCAGGATCGGGGGGGGGGACCCGGGGGGGAACTCGCGGCTGCGCGCCGCCATCCAGGCGGCCCGCGCGGTGAACATGCCCAACGACAACGTCACGCGGGCAATCAAGAAGGGGACCGGCGAGCTGGATGGGGTCTCCTACGAGGAGTTCCTCTACGAGGGGTACGGCCCCAGCGGGGTAGCCGTGCTCGTCAAGGTCCTGACCGACAACAGGAACCGCACGGTGGCCGAGATCCGGCACCTCCTCTCGAAGCACAACGGGAACCTCGGCGAGACCGGCTGCGTGAACTGGATGTTCTCGAAGAAGGGGACGATCCTCGTACCCCGGTCGGCGATCGGGGAGGAGAAGCTGATCGAGCTGGCGCTGGAGCTGGGCGCCGACGACGTCGCCTCCGACCCGGAGTCCTCCGAGTACGAGGTCCGCTGCGATCCGGAAAGTTTCGACGCGGTCCGGGAGGGGCTGAAAGAAAAGGGGGTCGGGATCGTCTCCGCCGAGGTGGCGATGGTCCCCCAGTCCACGGTCCACCTCGAGGGGAAGGCGGCCGACCGGATGCTGCGCCTCATGAACGCCCTCGAGGAGTGCGACGACGTCCAGAACGTCTGGGCGAACTTCGACATCTCCGACGAGGCGATGGAGGCCTTCGGCGGGTGACCCGCCGCCGCATCCTCGGAATCGACCCGGGCTCCCGGAGCACCGGGTACGGCATTATCGACCTTTCCGGGAGCAACCTGTTACCCGTCGCCTGGGGGGTGATCTCCACCGGGTCGCCCGACTCCTTCCCCGATCGCCTCTTCCGCATCTACGAGGAGCTGACCCGGGTCATCCGGCTCCACGGCCCCACCGAGGCGTCGGTGGAGAAGGTGTTCCTCGCGAAGAACGCCGCCTCCGCCCTCAAGCTCGGGCAGGCGCGGGGGGCCGCCATCGTGGCCTGCCGCGCCTCGGGAGTCCTCGTCCACGAATACAGCGCGAAAGAGATCAAGCTCTCCGCTACCGGCTTCGGCGCCGCGCCGAAGGAGCAGGTCGGCGAGATGGTCTGCCGCCTCCTCGGCATCCGGGTAAAGGTCCCCCCCGATGCCTCCGACGCCCTGGCGATGGCCTTCTGCCGGGCGGTGACCCGGGATCCGGCGTAGGGCCCCGAAGGAGATCCCTTTCCGGACACCCGGGGGTCCCAACGGCCAGTGTGGAACGATGGCGGCACGTGCTATCATGATTTCCCATGATCGACCATCTGCGCGGACGCCTGTCGGGCGGGGGGAAGGATTTCGTTGTCGTGGAATGCGCGGGGGTGGGCTTCCGCGTGCACGTGTCCTCCGTAACCCGCGCCGACCTTCCTCCCGACGGGGAATCCTGCCTCCTGCGGACCTTCCTCCAGGTGCGCGAGGGGGGCTCCGATCTCTTCGGGTTCTCGTCGGAGACCGAGCGGCAGATCTTCCTGGCGATCATCGGGGTGAGCGGCGTCGGGCCGAAGTCCGCGGTCGCCGTGCTGTCGGTCCTGGGGATCTCCGGCGTGCTGTCCGCCTGCGCGCGCGAGGACGCGGCCCCCTTCACGAGGGTCCCCGGCATCGGGAAAAAACTGGCGCAGCGGATCGCGATGGAACTGCCGGACCGGCTCAGGAAAGTGGCGGTCGAATTCACTCCCGCCCCGGAGGATGAGGGACCCGCGGGTCCTTCCGCTCCCGAGGCCGAAGCAGTCCAGGCGATGGTCTCCCTGGGCTTCTCCCGGGCCGAGGCGCAGGTGACGGTGGGCGGCGTCCGCAAGGAGGCCGGGGCGGAGGCCTCCACGGAGATCCTGATCCGGGGCGCGCTGAAGCGGCTTTCGGGACCGCGCCGGTGAGCGGGAACGCGCACGAGGGAGGCGAAGTGGAAGGACGCGTCGTGGATCCGAAGACCGGCGGGGGGGAAGGGGGATCCGAGCTCTCCCTGCGGCCGAAATTCCTCTCCGAGTTCATCGGGCAGGCCCCGATCGTCTCCAACCTTGCGACCTTCATCGAGGCGGCCAGGAACCGGAAGGAGCCGCTCGACCATGTGCTCCTCTCGGGTCCGCCGGGCCTGGGGAAGACGACGCTCGCCCACATCATCGCCAACGAGATGGGGGTGGGGATCCGGATCACCTCGGGGCCGGCGATCGAGCGCAAAGGGGACATCGCCTCGATCCTGACCGCCCTCGAGCCGGGAGACCTGCTCTTCATCGACGAGATCCACCGGTTAAGCCGCGTTGTGGAGGAGCTGCTCTACTCGGCGATGGAGGACTTCGCCCTCGACATCATCCTGGGGCAGGGCCCCTCGGCCAAGTCGATCCGGCTCACCCTTCCCCCGTTCACGCTGGTGGGTGCGACCACCCGGACCGGGCTGCTCACCTCTCCCCTGCGCGACCGCTTCGGGGTCCATTTCCGGATGGAGTACTACCGCCCCGAAGAGCTCGAGGAGGTGATCCGTCGGTGTGCGAGGTCGCTCTCGATCCCGGTGGACGCGGAGGGGGCGCGGGAGATCGCCCGCCGCTCCCGGGGGACCCCACGCGTCGCCATCCGCCTCCTGAAGCGGGTCCGCGACTTCGCCCAGGTGAGCGGTGAGGGGAGGATCCACCGGGAGATCGCCGACCATGCGCTGCTCAAGATGGAAGTGGACCGGGAGGGGCTCGACGTGATGGACCGGAAGATCCTCCGGGTCATTCTCGAGAAGTTCCACGGCGGACCTGTAGGCGTGGAAACGATCTCCGCGTCGGTGAGCGAGGAGCGGGACACGATCGAGGATGTCTACGAGCCGTTCCTCATCCAGCAGGGGTTCCTCAAGCGCACGCCGAGGGGCAGGGTGGCCACGCCCGCCGCCTACCGGCACCTCGGGGTGACCCCTCCCAAGCGCTCCCCGCAGCAGGAGGGTTTGTTCGGGGACGGGTGAATCATCGACGTGCTGGGCGTGGAGGAATTCAAGCCGATCGTCTCCTCCGGCATGGACGAGGCCGGGACGACACGGAGCTACAAGGAGATGATGGGGCGGTACACCGCGCTGCCGTTCACCAGCGCCGAGTCGCTCGATCTTGACCATTACGTCACGAACAAGTCGCTCGACGGCCTCTTTTATATGGTGGCACAGGAGGAGAAGAAGATCCGGACCGATCCGGCGGCGAGAGTCACCGATCTGCTGAAGACGGTCTTCGGGGGGCGGTAGGGGAGATTTTCGGGATGGCCGGGTTCGGGAAGATCCTGCTGATCGCCGGACTGGCGGTCGCGGGGATGGGGCTTCTCCTGCTCCTGACGGACAAGGTCGGATGGATCGGGAAACTTCCGGGCGACATCACGGTCCGGCGGGAGAATTTCACCTTCCATTTCCCGATCGTCACCTGCGTTCTGGTCAGTATCGTGCTCTCCCTCCTGTTCTGGCTCTTCCGAAAATAGAGGTTGTGGATTTCCAACGACATTCCGTGTTGCAGTGATGCAACACCCGCCCGGTTCCCCCGGAATCCCGATGAACTATCTTCCTGAAATGAATGGGTTTCCCTTCCAACTAAAAACGGCATGCGGATTGCATCACCTTCCTTGAAAGAGACCGGGAGAGGTCCGGATGAGGCAATTCCAGCATACGATTTCACGGCCGGTCGAGTTTTCCGGGGTGGGGCTCCACTCCGGCGTTCCCTCGGCGGCCCGGATCCTCCCGGCGGCGCCCGGTACCGGAATCCTGTTCCGCCGAACCGATGTCGGGGCGGAAATCCCCGCCTCGGTCGAGAACGTGGCGGAGACCGCCTATGCGACCGTGCTCTCCAGCGACGGGGTGAGGATTGCGACCGTCGAGCATTTCATGGCCGCCCTGTTCGGCATGGAGATCGACAACGCGGTGGTCGAGGTGAACGCTCCCGAGCTGCCGATCCTGGACGGGAGCGGGCTGGCGATCGCGAAGGGGATCGCCTCCGCGGGATCCGCCGCGCAGCCCGCCCGGAGAAGGTACCTCCGGATCTTCGAGAACGACCGGATCCGCCGGAACGGATCGATGATCACCATGGCACCCTCCGTGGATCTGGAGATCCTGGTCACGGTCGATTTCCCCGGAACTGCGATCGGGCGGCAGTGGGCGAAGTACACCCAGACCCCGGAGAACTTCCTCCGGGAGATCGCCCCGGCCCGAACGTTCGTGCTGCGGGAGCAGATCGAGGCGCTCCGATCGGTTGGACTTGCACGCGGCGGTTCGCTCGACAACGCCATCGTGGTCGACGGAGCCGACGTGCACAATACGGAAGGGCTGCGGTTCCCGGACGAGTTCGCCCGGCACAAGCTGCTTGATTTCCTCGGGGACATCGCGCTGCTGGGGCGGTCGCTGCGGGGCTCTTTCGTCGCGGTCCGGCCGGGGCACACGGTGAACCACGATCTGACGGAATACCTGGCGGCCGCCGGATCTTCCGGTTTCGACGAGAGACGCGTTGCCGCGGGGGAATCCCCCGAAGCCATACCGGTAACTGCCTGAAACCCCACCCGAGTGGCCCGGGAACCGGGCCACTCCCCCCCTGTTTTCGCGCACCTCCGGAACTGTTGCAGGTTTGCCTCATCCGGGTATAATGTCCCGGGAGGCCACGTTGCGCTACCTTGCCGTACCGCTGATCCTGTTCGGCATCCTGCTGGCCCCCGGCCTCTCTGCGGCCGCCCGCCCGGAGCCGAAAATCATCGAGATCCACGGACAGGTCAAGGGCGAGAAGGCGACCGTCCGCTTCCGCCTCTACGACGCCTTTACCCCCGAGATGGTCGAGGCGCTCAAGAGCGGGATCGAAATCTCCTTCCGGACGGTCGTGCGGGTCGAGCGGATCCACCGGAACTGGTTCGACGTGACGGTTGGCGAGGTCACCGTGTCCCGGTCGGTACGGCACGACTCCCTGTCCCGCATCTATCGCCTGAGCCGGGGAGGCGTGGAGGAGACTCTCCCGGACCTGTTCTCGGCGCTTGATGGAATGACCTCGTACGAGATCGTCCTGCCGCTCCGGATCCCGGCGATCCAGGGGAAACTCTACCGGGCCCGTATCCGGACCCGGCTGGACCGTGTCGGCCTCTCCCAGCCGCTCCGCACGATCTTCTTCTTCTCGTCCATCTGGGATGTCGAAACCGACTGGTGGAAGGGAGATCTTTCCGCGCCATGAAGCCGGTTCCCCGCATATCGCCGGAAACGGCACGGGACGGAGAGTCCGCCCGAAGACGGCGGGAGAAGATCGCCATCGGGATCATCCTGATCCTCGTGGCGGGGCTGACGATCCTCGAGGCGAATCTCGCCGCGATCGGGGGGTCGGTCGCCTTCAGCAGCAACATCGTCATCTTCGCGCTGATCAATCTGAACGTCATTCTCGTCGTCCTGCTGATCTTCCTGGTGACCCGGAACCTCTTCAAGGTGATCCTGGACCGGAAGCGGAACATCCTGGGGGCGAAGATACGCTCCCGCCTGGTGCTCATCTTCATCTCGTTCTCCCTCGTCCCCACCATCCTGCTCTTCTTTGCGGCCGCGAACATCACCACGACCGGGATCAAGTCCTGGATCGGCGGACGGGTCGGCGTGGCCCTGAACGAAGCGCTCGACATGGCGCGGAGAAACCTCGAGGAGAAGGCCCTCTCCCTGGCGCCCCTTGCGGACCGGGCGGCGGAGGCCATGGCCTCGGGCGGAGGGGATCCTTCCGCGGAGGAGCTGTGGGCGAAGGCGGGAGGCGAAAAGACTTCCGGGGTTTCCCTGGTCCTTGCGGGGCCGAAAGGGGTGCTCGGGTCGGCCGGGGAGGCATCTCCCGAGACGGTGAAGGAGATCCTCTCCCGGATGAAGGGGGAAGCGGCGGGGACGCCGGGGAAGGAGACGGCCACCTTCGTCGGCGACACCTTCGCCTCCGCGGTCCGCCGACTTCCGGACGGCCGCGCGGCGATCGCGGTCCGGACCCTGTCTGCCGAGGAGGCCCGCGGCATCCGGGAGATCGCGAAGGCCTACGACGAGTACCACCAGGTCCGGCTGCTCGACGACCCGATCCGCGCGAGCTACATCGCCACGCTCGTCCTGATCACCCTGCTGATCGTCTTTTCCGCCTCCTGGATGGGGATCTACCTGGCGCGGCAGATCACGGTCCCGGTCCAGATGCTGGCCGAGGGGACCGAGAAGGTCGCCTCCGGCGATCTCGACGTCCGCCTCGAGTACCGCTCCGACGACGAATTCGGGACCCTGGTCGCCTCCTTCAACCGGATGACGGCCGACCTGCAGGGAATGAAGCGGAACTACGAGGAGGCCAACGTCTCCCTCACCTCCACCTACGAGGAGATGCGCAGGAGGACCCGGTTCATCGAGACGATCCTCACGAACATCTCCACCGGCGTGATCGTGATCGACCGGGGGGGGCGGATCGCGATGATCAACAAGGTGGCGGAGCGGCTCCTTGGGATCCGGACGGAGGCGGCGGTCGGGAAGCCCTACAAGGAGGTCGTCCGGGAGGAGCATTACGAGGCGGTGCGCGCTCTCTCCCGGGAGGTGGGGACGATGCCGGGAAGGACGCTGGAGCGGCAGGTGGGCCTGACGGTCGGCGGGAAGGCGGTCTCTCTGCGGGTGAGCATCGCCGTGCTCCACGACGACTCGGAGGAGTATCTCGGGCTCGTCGTGGCCTTCGACGACCTCTCCCAGTCGATGCGCCTCCAGAAGGTCCTCGCCTGGCGGGAGGTGGCCCGGAGGATCGCCCACGAGATCCGCAACCCGCTGACGCCGATCCAGCTCTCCACGGAGCGGCTCGAGAAGAAATTCGCCGCGGCGCACGAGGGGGACCCGGCTTTCCGGGAGTCCACCCGCACGATCCTCTCCGAGGTCGGGTCGCTCAAGCGGCTCGTCGAGGAGTTCACCCGGTTCGCCCGGATGCCGGCCCCGGCCTTCAAGGAGGGCTCGCTCGCGGCGGAGCTGCGCCCGGTCGTGGAGACGTTCCGGACCTCCTCCCCCGGGATCGCATGGGAGTTCGAGGCGGACGACCTTCCCGACGCCTGGTTCGACCCGTTCCAGATCCGGCGGGCGGTGACCAACCTGCTGGAGAACGCGTCGGCGGTCCTCGAGGGGAAGGGGAGGGTCCGGGTCCGCTGCGGCTACGAGCCGAAGCTGGACCTGATCCGGATCGCCGTCTCCGACGACGGCCCCGGGGTGCCCCCGGGAGACCGGGACCGTCTCTTCGAGCCCTACTTCTCCCGGATGGAGGGGGGAACCGGGCTCGGGTTGGCGATCGTCAGCACGATCGCCGCCGACCACCGCGGAACGGTGAGGGTCCGCGACAACGAGCCTCGGGGGGCGGTCTTCGAGATCGAGTTCCCCGCGCATCCGAAGGGAGGGGGGTGAGGCAGTCTTGCGGCATTCTGTGCTGGTGATCGACGACGAGACGAACATCCGGAAGACGCTCGACGGGGTCCTGTCCGACGAGGGATACCGGGTCCACGCCGCGGAGACGGCCGAGGCGGGCCTCCAGCTTCTCTCCCGCACCCTCGTGGACTGCGTGCTGCTCGACGTGTGGCTCCCGGGGATGGACGGGCTGGAGGCGCTCCGGAGGATCCGGGAGACCTACCCGCTCCTGCCGGTCATCATGATCTCCGGGCACGGGACGATCGACACCGCGGTCAAGGCGGTCAAGACGGGGGCGTACGACTTCATCGAGAAGCCGATCTCGCTGGACAAGCTGCTGATCCACATCTCCCGCGCGATCGAGCAGGGGGAGCTCCGGGTCGAGAACGTGGAGCTCAAGGAGCGGGTGGAGAAGCAGTACCGTCTGATCGGCGGGTCCGCGGCGATGCAGGAGGTCCGGGCCGGGATCGCCGCCGCGGGCCCCACGAACGCGTCGGTCCTCATCACCGGGGAGAACGGCTCCGGCAAGGAGATCGTCGCCCGGGAGATCCACCGGCACAGCAAGCGGGCCGGGAAGCCGTTCATCCCGGTGAACTGCGCCGCCATCCCCGAGGAGCTGATCGAGTCGGAGCTCTTCGGCCACGAGCGGGGCGCCTTCACGGGCGCCGTCGGGAAGCGGCGGGGGCGGTTCGAGCTCGCCTCGGAGGGGACGATCTTCCTGGACGAGGTCGGGGACATGAGCCCCCGGACGCAGGCGAAGATCCTCCGGGTGCTGGAGGAGAAGGCGTTCGAACGGGTGGGCGGCGGGGAGAGGGTTCGATCCGACGCGAGGGTCATCGCCGCGACGAACCGGAACCTTCCCGACGAGGTCGCGGCGGGGCGGTTCCGGGAGGATCTCTTCTTCCGGCTGAACGTCTTCCCCGTCTTCGTGCCTCCCCTCCGGGAGCGAAAGGAGGATATCCGGATCCTCGCCGCGCATTTCGCCTCCGAGGCCTGCCGGGAACTGGGGAAGGAGGAGCGGGAGTTCTCGCGGGAGGCGACGGAGATGCTGCTCCGGCATCCCTGGCCCGGAAACGTCCGGGAACTCCGGAACGTGGTGGAGCGGCTCGTGATCCTGTCGGTGGACAGGATCGTCGGGGACGAGACCGTGCGGCGCGTGCTGGCCGCTGAAGCTCCTCCGGCGGAAGGGGCGGCGGCGGAGACCGTCTTCGAACGGGACGATTACCGGGAGGCGGTCCTGGCCTTCGAGAAGGAGTACCTGCTCCGGAAGCTCCGGGAGAACGACGGGAACATCAGCCGGACCGCGGAGAAGCTTGGGATCGACCGGACGAGCATCCACCGGAAGATGCGGCAGTTCGGAATCTCCCCGGAGGGGGGACGGAAATAGGGGGTGAGGCCCGAGCGGTTCGGCAAGTACTTCGTCGTGCAGAAGATCGCCTCCGGGGGGATGTCGGACGTCTACCTCTGCCGGCTCCGCGGAGAGGAGGGGTTCGAAAAGAAGGCCGCCGTCAAGGTGGTCCATCCCCGGCTCTCCGCCAGGCCGGACTTCCGGGAGCTCTTCATCCGGGAGGCCCGCATCGCCGCCTCCCTCTCCCATCCCAACCTGGTCCAGGTGTTCGATTTCGGGAGGGAGGGGGAGACCTACTACCTCGCCATGGAGTTCATTCCGGGCTGGAACCTCGCGCAGGTCGCGGCCCAGATCCGGACAAGGTCCGTTCCGGTTCCGCTGCCGATCTGGAGATCCTGGACCGAGGGGGTCGTCGAGGGGCTGGGATACCTCCATTCCCGCAGGATCGTCCACCGGGACGTCAGCCCCGGAAACGTCCTGGTGTCCCGCGACGGCGGCGTGAGGCTCGCCGATTTCGGGATCGCCCGTCCGGACCGGGAAGTGGAGCGGCCGCCGCGGGGATGGGAAGGGAAGGCCTCCTACCTTTCCCCGGAGCAGGCCGGGGGCGGGAGGGCGACCTTCGCGTCGGACCTGTTTTCCGCCGCGGTGGTGGCGGCGGAGCTCTTTCTCCCCGGGCGGCTCTTCGAGGGGAGGGACGAGGAGGAGACGCTGTCCCGGATCCGGGAGCATTCCGCCGGGAAGATCCCCGCGGGGTTCTTCCCGCGGGAGGTCGCCGGGATCCTGGTCAAGGCCCTGTCCCCCTCTCCGGAGGAGCGATACCCGGGCGCCGCCTCCTTCTCGCGGGCGATCGCGGAGGCGGTTCCCTCGGTTCCGGCGAGGTCCGACCAGGCCTCCTTCGTCGACCTCCTGTTTCCCGCGGCCGCGTTCGAGGAGGAGACGGTCGTGGAAGGGGGGGCGCCCGCGTGGAACCGGGCGGGGATGGTCCGGGAGAGAAAAGAGGGCTACGGAGAGGCGGCCGGACGGCGCCTCGGGATCGGGATCGCGGCAGGCCTGGCGGCGGTTTCGCTGGGTACCGCGCTCTACCTGGGAGCGGTGAAGGGGCGGGCGCCGGAGCAAGGCGGGGAGGCCCCTCCGTCCGCCGGGGGGAACACGGTTTCCGTCCCCCCTGCTCCTTCCCGGCAGGCTCCCGCGGCACGCGAGGATCGACCGGCGGAGCCGTCCGTCCTCCCGTCCTCCCCGCCCGCATCCGGCGCGTCGGAAAGCCCCCGGGGGCTGCTGATGGAGACGGAGCCGGGAGGGGTGACGGTCGCGCTGGACGACGGTACCTTCCTCGGGAAGACCCCCTTGCGGATCGACCTCTCCTCGTGGGAGGGAAGGACGCTGCATCTTAGCAGGGACGGGTTCGAAGAGAAGCGGATACCGGCGGCGGCGCTCTCCCGGCTGCCCGGGTTCCGGGTGGAGATGGAGCGCCGGATGGGAACGCTCCCGGTCCTTCAGGCGATTCCCTGGGCGAAGGTTTATGACGGCGACCGCTTTCTCGGCGTGACGCCGATCTCCTCCCTGCGCCTGTCCGTGGGCCCGCACCGTCTCCGGTTCGTGAACGAGGCGCTGGGGGTGGACCGGACCGAGACCGTGGAAATCGGGGAGGGGATGAACCCCAGGCTCATCGTCCCGCTGGTGAAGCGGGAGGGGGAGAGTCGCGGCGACTAGCGGCTACGGGGAGGCGGCCTCCTCCCCGCGCGGCGGCTTCAGCAGGAACGCCACGAAGACGGCGATCCCCGTCGCGACGGCCGACAGCAGGTAGCTGACGGAGAAGCTCCCGGCCGCCTTCGCGACGACCCCGGCCAGCCCGGGGCCCAGGGTCTGCCCCGCGCCGAAGAAGAAGGTGACGGCGGAGAATCCCACGGCCGCGCGTTCCGGTCCCAGGTAGTCCACCACCGCGGCCCCCATGATCGTGGGGATCGACCAGGCGGCGATCCCGTAGAGGAACACCGACAGGTAGAGGGCCCAGTTCCCCAAACTGGAGGCGGCCAGTCCGTAGGCCACGGTGTGCACCGCGAATACCGCCATGAACCCCCGTTTCCTCCCGATCCGGTCGGACAGCGAGCCGAAGAGGGGGCCCGAGAACAGCCCGAAGAAGCCGACGAAGGCCCAGAAGCGGCCCGCCAGCGCCTCCGCCATCCCCCGCTCGGCGACCATCGTGGTGACGATGAAGGTTCCGTACACCATGTAGGTCAGTCCGAACAGGAAGTAGATGACCCCGAGGTGGGCGATGATCCCTTTCCAGGGATTCGCGGCGGGGGCAGCCCTTCCGGCCGCCGGATTCCCGGGAGAGGGGTTCCCGGGGTTGCCCGTTTCGCCGACCGGGCGCAGCCCCATCTCGGCCGGCGAGTTGCGCAGGAGAAGCCAGGCCGCCACGGCGACCAGCACCGACAGCCCCCCCAGGATGCGCCACCCGGTTCGCCACCCGTCCGGGCCCAGCGTCCGGTTCAGGAAGGGGACGAGAAAGCCGGCGAAGATGATCGCGATCCCGTTACCGGAGAGCATGTACCCGGTCGCCCCGCCGCGGCGGCTTCGGGCGAACCAGTGCGCGACGACCACCATCATCGGGACGTTCGCCAGGCCGCTTCCGACGCCGGTCACGGTGTAGAGGACGAGCACGGGAAGGAACTCCCCGGTGCTCCCGATCAGGAGCATGCAGACCGAAAGGATCCCGAGTCCGGCCGTGATCGTCGCCCGCGAGCCGAACCGCCGCATGAAGAACGGAGCCATCGCGACCGCCGCCAGGTACCCGGCGAAGTTCCCGGTGCCGATGAACCCCATCCGGTCATACTCGAGCGAAAGCGCCTTTCCCATCGAGGGGAGGAGCATGCCGAAGGCGAACCGGCCAAGCCCCAGGCAGGCGAAGAGGGTGAGCGATCCGGCCAGGACGATGACCCAGCCGTAGTGCATTCTGGAATCGTTCAATGCGCCCCCGCCCGGTATCGATACGGGATCCCCGCCATGATTCCCGGGGGATCGAAGACCTGGCGTTCATGATGGCACATCCGGCGGCCGGACGTGGCTGAAAAAGGGCGGTGTCTCCCGGGCCGGCGGCGGTCTTGCGCCGGGATCCCGAATGGGTCATCGTATCCTCGCGGGGAAGGAGGGGGCATGGACAGGATCGAGCGGGTCGACCGGGTGCTTCGCGGCGAGGCCGTGGACAGGCCCCCGCTCTCCCTCTGGTACCATTTCGGCGTCCAGCATGCCGGCGGCGAGCGGTTCGCTCCGCTCGCGCTTGAATACTTCCGGCACTACGGCTTCGACCTGCTCAAGGTGATGAACGACTACTTCTACCCGATGCCGGAGGGGATCGAGGCGGTCCGCTCTGCCTCGGACCTGCGGCGGGTCGTCCGCTTCGACGTGGAGCGTTCTCCCTGGCGGGAGCAGCTTGCGGCGCTTGGGATCCTCGCGGACGAACTGGATGGAGAGGCCTATTTCCTCGACACGGTGTTCGACCCCTGGCAGACGCTGCGGCGCAGCCTCGCGGGGGAGCATGTCGGCCGGCTGATGGAGGAGGAGCCGGACGGAGTGCTCGCGGCGCTGGAATCGATCACGGAGAATCTGGTCGACTACTGCGGGCGGTCGATCGCGGCCGGCTCGGCGGGGATCTTTCTCTCGATCGCCGCCGGGAAGGAGAGGATCGGCCGGGAGCGGTTCCTGCGGTTCGTGAAGCCGTTCGCCGCCCGGGTCCTTTCGGCGTTGTCCGGACGGGCGATCCTGAACACCGCGCATCTCCACGGGGAGGAACTCTGGTTCGACGAGTGCCTCGACCTCCCCGCGCAGGTCTTCAACTGGTGGGACCGCGGGCCGAAGGGGCCGTCGCTTTCCGAGGTCAAGCCGAAGATCCGCGGCTGCGTCATGGGAGGGATCGACCACACGATCGTGAACCGGCGGACCGGCCCGTTTCTCAAGGAGCATGTGCGGGAGGGGAGAAGGCTCGGAGGGAGGGAGAGGTTCTTCCTGGCGAACGGCTGCTCGATCGACGCCTCGGTGAACCCGGCCGCGATCCGGGCGATCGTCGAGGCGGCGCGGGAGAAGATGCCGTGAACCCGATGGCCGGAAAGCCGGCAGACCCGGAGAGGCTGGTCGACGTGGGGAAGCTCCTGTCCGCCTACTTCACGGAGCGCCCCGATCCTTCCGCGCCGGAGCAGCGGGTCGCCTTCGGCACCTCCGGCCACCGCGGCTCCTCCTTCTCCCGCAGCTTCAACGAGGCGCACATCCTCGCGGTGACCCAGGCGATCTGCGAGTTCCGGGCGACGCGGGGGACCGCCGGGCCGCTGTTCCTCGGGATGGACACTCACGCCCTTTCCGGGCCGGCCTTCGAGACGGCGCTCGAGGTGCTGGCGGCCAACGGAGTCGAGGTGAGGATCGACCGGGAGGGGGGATACACGCCGACGCCGGCGATCTCCCACGCGATCCTCTCCCACAACCTGGGACGGAAGACGGGCCTGGCCGACGGGATCGTCGTGACCCCATCCCACAACCCGCCGGAGGACGGGGGGTTCAAGTACAACCCTCCGCACGGGGGACCGGCCGGCACCGGGGAGACCCGCTGGATCGAGCAGCGGGCGAACGAGTTGCTGGCGGAGGGACTGCGCGGGATCCGGCGGATCCCGCAGGCGAAGGCCCGTTCCGCCGGGACGACGCGAAGGCACGATTATGTCGGATCCTACGTGGCCGACCTGGGATCGGTCCTCGACCTGGAGGCGATCCGGGAGGCCGGACTTCGGATCGGCGTGGACCCCCTCGGGGGGGCGGGGGTGGGCTACTGGGCGCCGATCGCCGAGCGCTACCGGCTTTCGATCGAGGTGGTCAACGACAGGGTCGACCCGACCTTCCGGTTCATGACGCTGGACTGGGACGGGAAGATCCGGATGGACTGCTCCTCCCGGTACGCGATGGCGAACCTGATCCGCCTCAAGGACCGGTTCGACGTCGCCTTCGCGAACGACCCCGACACCGACCGGCACGGGATCGTCACGCCCGGCGCCGGGCTCCTGAATCCCAACCACTACCTCGCGGCGGCAGTCTTCCACCTCTTCTCCGGAAGGACGGGCTGGCCGAAGGAGGCCGCCGTCGGCAAGACGGTGGTGAGCAGCGGCATGATCGACCGGGTCGCCGCCGGCATGGGGAGGCGCCTGGTCGAGGTGCCGGTCGGCTTCAAGTGGTTCGTCGAGGGGCTTCTCGACGGGTCGTTCGGCTTCGGCGGAGAGGAGAGCGCCGGCGCCTCCTTTTTACGGAAGGACGGGACCGCCTGGACCACCGACAAGGACGGCATCCTCCTGAACCTCCTCGCGGCCGAGATGACGGCGGTCCGCGGCCGGGATCCCGGCGAGGTCTACCGGGAGCTGACCGGGCGCTACGGGGAGCCCGTCTACGAGCGGATCGACGCGCCGGCCACCAAGACGCAGAAGGAGATCCTCGCGAGGCTTTCCCCCGAACAGGTCGAGGCCACCGGGCTTGCCGGGGAGAGGATCCTGTCGATCCGGACCGATGCGCCCGGGAACGGGGCGCCGATCGGGGGCTTGAAGGTGGCGGCGGAAAACGGCTGGTTCGCCGCCCGTCCCTCGGGGACCGAGGATGTCTACAAGATCTACGCGGAGAGCTTCCGGGGAACGGAGCATCTGCGCCGGATCCAGGAGGAGGCGCAGGCGCTCGTCGACCGGGTGTTCGCGAAAGGATAGGTCAGCCCGAGATCCTCGCGTGGTAGTGCTGCAGACTCCTCACCGCACCGTGCCCCCTGCGCATCTCCGAGATCCCCTTGGCGGCGGCGATCGCGGCCGCCGTGGTGGTGATGTAGGGGACCTTGTACTTGATGGCCGCCTTCCGGATGTAGGAGTCGTCGTGGGCTCCGGTCTTCCCGACCGGCGTGTTGACGACCAGGTGGATCTCCCGGTTCTTGATGGCGTCGGTGATGTTCGGACGCCCCTCGTGCTCCTTCAGGATCGGCGCGGCGGCGATCCCGTGTTCGGCGAGATACTTCTGCGTCCCTTCGGTGGCGACGATGGAGAACCCCTCTTCGGCGAAGCGGCGGGCCGCCTCGAGCGCGCCCGGCCGGTCGCGCTCGGAGACCGTGATGAGGACCGTCCCCTCGAGCGGGAGGAGCTGGGAGGCGGCGACCTGCGCCTTGAAGAAGGCCTCCCCGTAGTTCTCCGCCATCCCGAGGACCTCGCCGGTGGAGCGCATCTCCGGTCCGAGGATCGGATCGACCTCCGGGAACATGTTGAAGGGGAACACCGCCTCCTTGACCCCGAAGTGGGGGACCGGGCGGCGCGCCAGGGAGAGGTCCGCCAGCGTTTTCCCGAGAATCACCTGGGTGGCGAGCCGCGCCATCGGGAGGTTGCAGACCTTGCTCACGATCGGGACCGTTCGGCTGGCCCGGGGGTTCGCCTCGAGGATGTAGACGATGTCGTCGGCGATGGCGTACTGGATGTTCATCAGCCCCACCACCCCCAGCTCCACCGCGATCTTCCGGGTGTACTCCTCGATCGTGTCGATGTGCCGGCGGGGGATGTTCACCGGGGGGATCACGCAGGCCGAGTCGCCGGAGTGGACCCCGGCCAGCTCGATATGCTCCATCACCGCCGGGACGAAGGCGTCGGTCCCGTCGGCGATGGCGTCCGCCTCCGCTTCGATGGCCTCCTCCAGGAACCGGTCGATCAGGATCGGGCGCTCCGGGGAGATCTCCACCGCCTTGGCCACATACTCCCGGAGCATCTCCTCGTCGTGCACCTTCTCCATGGCGCGCCCCCCGAGGACGTAGGAGGGGCGGACCATCAGCGGGTAGCCGATGGCGGCGGCGATGTCGACCGCCTCCTCGAGGGTGCTCGCCATTCCCGACTCCGGCTGGGGGATCCCCAGCTTCGCGATGATCCGCCGGAACCGGTCCCGGTCCTCGGCCAGGTCGATCGTCGACGGCGAGGTCCCCAGGATCCGAACCCCCGCCGCCTCCAGCTCCGCCGCGATGTTCAGCGGGGTCTGCCCGCCGAACTGGACGATCGCCCCGACCGGCTTCTCCTTCTCGTAGATCGCGAGCACGTCCTCGACGGTCAGCGGCTCGAAGTAGAGCTTGTCGGAGGTGTCGTAGTCGGTCGAAACGGTCTCCGGGTTGCAGTTGATCATGATCGACTCGTAGCCCGCCTCGCGGATGGCGAACGCGGCGTGGACGCAGCAGTAGTCGAACTCGATCCCCTGGCCGATCCGATTCGGTCCCCCCCCGAGGACGAGGACCTTGGGCCGTCCGCTCGTCTTCACCCGGTCGGGGGCGTTGTAGGTGGAGTAGTAGTAGGCGGCGTCCTCCACGCCGCTCACCGGCACCGCGTCCCACGCCTCGGCGAGGCCCAAAGCGATCCGTTTCCCGCGGACCGCCGCCTCGGACACCCCCAGGATCCGGGAGAGGTACCGGTCGGCGAAGCCGTCCTGCTTCGCCTGGACCAGGAGGTCGTCGGGGGGAAGACCCCCCTTGTGCGCCAGCAGACGCTCCTCGAGCAGCACCAGTTCCCGCATCTGCTCGATGAACCAGGGCTTGATGTGCGTCTTTTCGTAGAGGACCTGGGTCGTCGCCCCCTTGCGGAGCGCCTCGTACATGAGGAACTGCCGTTCGCTCGTCGGGTCGGAGAGGGCCTCCATCAGCTCCGGGAGCGTCCTCCGGTGAAAGTCCTTCGCGAAGCCCAGCCCGTAGCGGTCGATCTCCAGGGAGCGGATCGACTTCTGGAACGCCTCCTTGTAGGTCTTCCCGATGCTCATCACCTCGCCCACGGCCCGCATCTGGGTCCCGAGCCGGTCCTGCACCCCCTTGAACTTCTCGAAGGCCCACCGGGCGAACTTGACCACGACGTAGTCCCCGGAGGGGGTGTACTTCTCGAGCGTCCCGTCCCGCCAGTAGGGGATCTCGTCGAGCGTCAACCCGCAGGCGAGCAGAGACGAGACGAAGGCGATCGGGAAGCCGGTCGCCTTCGACGCGAGGGCCGAGGAGCGGGAGGTGCGCGGGTTGATCTCGATGACCACCACCCGCCCCGTCTTCGGGTCGTGGGCGAACTGGACGTTCGTCCCCCCGATCACCTCGATGGCGTCGACGATGTCGTAGGAGTGCTTCTGGAGCCGGTCCTGGAGCTTCGGGTCGATCGTCAGCATCGGGGCGGTGCAGAAGGAGTCTCCGGTGTGCACCCCCATCGCGTCCACGTTCTCGATGAAGCAGACGGTGATCTTCTGCCCCTTGGCGTCCCGGACCACCTCGAGCTCGAGCTCCTCCCAGCCCAGGACCGACTCCTCGACGAGCACCTGCCCGACGGGGCTCACGGAGAGCCCCCGGCTCACGATCGTCTGGAACTCCTCCAGGTTGTAGGCGAACCCTCCCCCCGTCCCCCCGAGGGTGTAGGCGGGACGGATCACGACGGGGAAGCCGATCCGCTGGACGACCCCCCTGGCCTCCTCGAGGCTGTGGGCGATGTCGCTGCGGGGCATGTCGAGTCCCAGCCGGGTCATCGTGTTCTTGAACTCCTGCCGGTCCTCGCCCCGCCGGATCGCGTCCACGTTTACCCCGATCACCTTCACCCCGTACTTCTCGAGGACACCCTCCCGGGCCAGCGCCGAGGAGAGGTTCAGGCCCGTCTGCCCGCCCAGGTTCGGCAGCAGCGCGTCGGGCCGCTCCTTCTCGATGATCTCGGTCAGCGACTCCACGTTCAGCGGCTCGATGTAGGTGACGTCCGCCATCGCCGGGTCGGTCATGATCGTGGCCGGGTTGGAGTTCACCAGGACGATCCGGTAGCCGAGCGTCTTGAGGGCCTTGCACGCCTGCGTGCCGGAATAGTCGAACTCGCACGCCTGCCCGATGATGATCGGTCCGGACCCGATGATCAGGATCTTGTCGATATCGTCTCGCCTTGGCATGGGCCCCCCGATGGTGGATTCGATTGCCGGAACCGTGCGGCAGAAACATCCCCTGCTAGTAAACATGAACGGATCCGGTTTGCCAAGATGTGGAACGACCTCTCTTCGGGATTCCCTTCCGGCCGGATCCGGTTTATGAGTATAGGTGCGGGCGGACGCGGCGACCGGGCACATGCGGAGGGCGGAGATGGACGCCGGAACGGCCTATCGGCGGGCGGCGGAGGCGATCGGGAGGTCGAAGGCGCTGGTCGTCGCCGCCGGCGCCGGGATGGGGGTCGATTCCGGGCTCCCCGACTTCCGGGGGGAGAAGGGGTTCTGGAACGCCTATCCGATGTACGAGCGGCTCGGAATCTCCTTCGTGGGGGCCGCCAACCCGAGGAACTTCCACGGCGACCCGGCCTTCGGCTGGGGCTTCTACGGCCACCGGACGAACCTCTACCGCGACACGCGGCCGCACGAGGGGTTCCGGATCCTCGCCCGCTGGATCGAGCGGTTCGGCCTGGCGCATTTCGTCGTCACCTCGAACGTGGACGGCCAGTTCCAGAAGGCGGGATTCCGGGAGGAGGAGATTCTCGAGGTCCACGGCTCGATCCACCACCTCCAATGCCTTTCCCCCTGCTCCGGCGCGATCTGGCCGAACCGGGAGGAGATCCCGGTCGATCACGACACCATGCGGGCCCTGTCGATCCCGCGCTGCGTCCGCTGCGGCGGTGTGGCCCGCCCCAACGTCCTCATGTTCGGCGACTTCTCCTGGGTCGGCGACCGCACCGCGGATCAGGAGAGCCTCTTCGGGGAATTTCTCGGGGAGATCCGGGGGCGCGCGACGGTGGTCGTCGAACTGGGGGCCGGCACGGCGATCCCGACGATCCGGAGGCTGAGCGAGCGGCTGGGGGAGAGGAGCGGCGTGACCGTCGTCCGGATCAATCCCCGGGAGCCCTGGATCGACGAGCCGCACCTGTCGATCCCCGAGGCGGCACTGGCGGCGCTGCGCGCGATCGACGCGTCGCTGGAACCGGGGTGATCCGGTCCCGGTTGCGGAGTTTCCGGTTCAGCGCTTTCCGCACCACTTCCGGGCGTTCAGGAACATGGTGAGCCACGGAGAGATCTTAAGGTTTTTCTTCCATTCCTCTGGCATAAACCCCCATTGCCACGTAAGAAATGTCCGCTCCGGGTGGGGCATTATCGCCAGGTGCCGGCCGTCGGGGGAGCAGAGCGCGGCGATCCCGTTCGCCGCCCCGTTCGGGTTGAAGGGATACTCCGTCGTCACCTTCCCCCGGTCGTCGACGTAGCGGACCGGGGCGAGCGACTGCGCCTCCACCTTCGAGAGGATCGACCGCTTCGGGAAGAAGGCCCTCCCTTCTCCGTGCGCCACCCAGATCCCCAGCGTGGAGCCGGCCATCCCCTGGAGCAGGATGGAGGGGCTTTCGAGGATCCGTACCGTGGAGAAGCGCGACTCGAACCGCCCGGACCGGTTCCGGATGAAGCGGGGCTGGTGCCGGTCCCCGATCCCCTGCCAGGGGACCCACCCCAGCAGCGCCATCAGCTGGCAGCCGTTGCACACCCCCAGGGAGAAGGTGTCGGGCCGTTCGTAGAAACGCCGGAACTGCTCCTGAATGCTCCGGTTGAACCGGATCACCCCGGCCCATCCCTTGGCGGAGTCGAGGACGTCGGCGTAGCTGAAGCCCCCGACGAAGGCCGCGCCGCGGAAGCGGGAAAGGTCGACCGTCCCCTCGAGGAAGTCGGTCATCGTCACGTCCCAGACCTCGAACCCGGCCTGGTGGAAGGCCGACGACATCTCCCGGTCGCTGTTGCTTCCCTCCTCCCGGATCACCGCCACCGCCGGCTTGTCCTTCCTCCGCAGCAGGGCGGGGGAGGGGGGGCGCGGGTCGAAGGCGAGTTTGTAGGACGGCCCCTTCCGGTCGTAGCTGTTGCGCTTCTCCGCCCGTGCGCATTTCGGGTCCGCCTGCAGGCGCTCCAGCCGGTGGCTGGTCTCCTCCCAGGTCTCCCGCAGGACCCGCATGTCCTCGTTCAGAACGGTCCGGTTCGCAAACCGGATCCGAATCCGCTTCGCCGTCGTCGTCCCGCCGAGGATCCGGAAGTGGACCTTCGTCTTTTTCAACTGCGAGAGGACGGCCCGCTCGTCCCCGGGGAGGTACTCGATCACCAGCCCCGGCTCCTCGGAGAAGAGGGAGGGGATCGCCCCGCGCCCCTCCACGGAAACCGAGAGCCCGCAGTTCCCGGCGAACGCCATCTCGAGCAGCGTCGTGACCAGCCCGCCGTCGCTTCGGTCGTGCCCGGAGAGGACGAGCCCTTTCCCGATCAGCCGCTGGATCGCATCGAACGCCCGCTTCAGGAGCTTCGGGTCGTCCAGGTCGGGCGGCTCGATCCCGACCTGCCCGTACACCTGGGCCAGCGCCGACCCGCCGAGCCGGTCCCGCCCCCCTCCGAGGTCGATGAGGAGCAGCCGGCTTTTCCCCGGCCGCTTGATGTCGGGGGTGGCCACCTTCGTGATGTCGGGGCAGGGGGCGTAGGCCGAGATCACCAGCGTCCCGGGCGACTTGACCGTCTCGGCCGCGGTCCCGGAGCCCACTCTTGCCGCCATCGAGAGGCTGTCCTTCCCCCCGTCGATCGCGATCCCCAGGTCGATCAGGACTTCCCGCAGGGCAACGGCCGCGTCGTAGAGCTTCGCCCCCTCCCCGGGAAGCTTCGCCGCCCACATCCAGTTCCCGGAGCACTTCACGTCCTCGAGCCGGCGGATCTTCGCCCAGACCAGGTTCGTCACCGCCTCGGCCACGGTGATCCGGGCCATCGCGGCCGGGTCGATCAGCGTCTTCAGCGGTTGCTCGCCGATCGAGATCGCCGCGCCGGTCTTCCCGAAGTGGCTCTGGGCGATCACGGCGACGTCCGACACGGTCAGCTGCAGCGGCCCCGCGCACTGCTGCCGGGCGACCAGCCCGGTGACGCTGCGGTCGACCTTGTTCGTCAGGAACCGCTTCGAACCGACCGAGAGCAGCCGCAGCACCCGGTCGAGCGCCTGCCGGACCGTCAGCCCCCGCGGAAGCCGAAGCGGCGCAAGGACGGGAGGGATCCGGTCGAGCCGGAACTTCTTCTGCGGCATGTCGCCCAGGACCTTCTCCAGGTCGAGGTCGACCGGCGTGCTCCCGTCGTTCTCGTCGTGCAGCACGATCCGCCCGTCCCCGGTGATCTTCCCGATGTAGGCGCAGGGGACCTTCTCCCTGCGGCAGACCGCCGTGAAGAGCGGGGCGCTTTCGGGCCGGATCAGCAGCGCGTTCTGCTCCTGGTACTCGGCCCCCCACAGCTCGAGCACGGAGAGGGTGTCGTCCCCGCTCTGGATCTTCCGGACCTCGATCCGGGCGCCCGCCGGGTAGACGATCTCCTTGACGACGTTGCAGTTCCCGCCGGCCCCCTGGTCGTGGATGCTGACGATCGGGTTCCCGTCCCCCATCTCGACGCAGGCGCGCAGGACCCGGTTCACCTTCTGCTCCATCTCGGCGTCGCCCCGCTGGACGGCGTTGAAATCGAGGTCCGCGACATTCTCCCCCTGGATCATGCTGGAGGCAGCCCCGCCTCCCATCCCGATCCGGTAGGCGGGCCCGCCGATCTTCGTGACGAGCATCTCCGGCTCCGGCAGCCCCTTGTCCACGTGCCGGGCGTCCATCTGCCCGATCCCGCCGGTGAACATGATCGGCTTGATCCACTCCCTCCGCTCCCCGCCGGGAAGCCGCATCCCGAACGACCGGGTGAAACCCTGGATCACCGGCTCGCCGAACTTGTTCCCGTAGTCGGAGGCGCCGTTGGAGGCCTCGATCTCGATCGCCAGGGGCGACGCGAGGTTGTCCGGGTAGGCGAACGTATCGTCCTCCCAGGGGAGGCGGTAGCCGGGGATCCGCAGGTTCCCGACGCAGTAGGCGGCGGTGCCGGCGACGACCAGCCCCCCGCGTCCCGTCGCCTGGACGTCCCGGATCCGCCCCCCGGTGCCGGTCTCCGCCCCGGGGAAGGGGGCGACCCCGCTCGGGAAGTTGTGGGTCTCCGCCGTGAAGATCAGGTGGTAGGTCGGGCCGGCCTCCAGGAACCGGGAGCAGCGCCCCGGCTCCTCCGGGAGGATCGTCCGGATCCGGTACCCCCGGATCGCGCTCGAGTTGTCCTTGAAGGCGATCAGGCTGTTTCCCGGGTTCGCCCTGAGCGGATCCTTCACGATCCGGAACAGCGTTTCCGGGATCCGCTTCCCGTCCACCTCCAGTTTCCCCCGGAAGAACCAGTGGCGGGAGTGCTCGCTGTTCGACTGCGAGAGGTCGAAGCACTCGACGTCGGTCGGGTTTCTCCGGAGATCCTTCACGAAGAGGTCGTGGTAGTAGTCGACGTCCCAGGCGTCCAGCCCCAGCCCCAGTTCGGTGTTGATCCTCTGCAGCGCCGGGATCCCCTCCTCGATGAGCGGGACGACGCGGAAGGGTTCCGGGCGGATCCCCGTCTCGAAGGTGGAGAGCGGTTTTGGATAGGGGCACTCGGTCATCCGGTCGTGGACTTCGGACAAAAACCTCGCCGCCCGGTCATTCCCGATCTTCCGGCCCGCGATCAGCCGGTACCGTCTCGACCGCTCGATCCTCCGGATCTTCCCCAACCCACAGGCGTGGCAGACCGAGACCGCGTTCGCGGACCAGGCCGTGGTGAAGTTCATCCGCGGGCCCGCTTCGAGGACCTGCTTTCCGGCGAGAAAACTTCCGGGTGCGAACCGGTCCGCCTCGAAGGTCTCGGCCAGGAGCCACCGGAGCGTTTCGATCTCCGCGTCGGTCAGCGGCTCCGAGGTCTCGACGTTGAAGCAGTGCTCCGATTCGATCCCCCGGAGGTGGGGGGAGACGTGCTTCCGGACGAATGCCAGAAGGTCGGACCGCTTCGTCCCGGAGAGGGCGGGGCTTCTGTGGAAATGGAGCAGCTTCATCGGGTGTCGTGAGAGACATCGCAATCATATCCGGGAAATCGGAAAAGCTCAAGCGGCGCCTCGGCGGTTTCCCGGTCCGGATATAATGGACGGAACGGAGTGGCTTGCGAAGGAGGCGTCGATGGAGGCGTTCGACAGGCGGACAGCTTCCGCCATCCTTCTCCTGCTTTTCGCCGCGTCGGAGTCCTTCGCGGGCGAGCCGGTTCACCAGGATCTTCGGCTGACCCTGTCTCCGGAGCGTCACGCCGTTTCGGCGGTGGACACGGTGACCTTTCCGCAAGGGTTTTCGGCCGGGGAAGGGGGGATCCGGTTCGCGCTCCATGGGGGACTGGCGCCCAGGCCGCTGACTCCGGGGTCGCGCATCGAAAAGACGGACGGCCCGGCGGGGGATCCCCCGGTCGAGACCTACCGGATGTTCCTGCCGCCCGGGACAAGGACCGTCTCCCTGGAGTACGGGGGCGCGATCGACCATCCGCTCCGGCAGGTGGGCGAGGAGCATGCCCGCGGCCAGAAGGAAACCCCCGGGGCGATCGGGCCGGAGGGGGTCTATCTCACGGGGGGCTCCGGCTGGTACCCCCGGTTCCCGGGAAAGCCGCTGCTCACCTTCCGGGTCGAGGTCCGCCTTCCCGCGGGCTGGGGCGCCGTGAGCCAGGGGGAGCGGGAGATCCGGGAGACGGGCGATGATGGTGTCCGCGTCGCCTGGGAGTCCCGGGTCCCCCAGGAAGAGATCACCCTCATGGCCGGGCGGTATACAGAATACCTGCACGACGCCGGCAAGGCGAAGGCGATGGTCTTTCTCCGGGAGAGGGACGACGCGCTGGCTGCGCGCTACCTCGACGCCACGGCCCGATACCTGGCGCTCTACGAGGAACTGATCGGCCCGTATCCCTTCCCGAAGTTCGCCCTGGTGGAGAACTTCTGGGAGACCGGCTACGGGATGCCCGAGTTCACCCTCCTCGGGCCGGCCGTCCTGCGGCTTCCCTTCATCGTGGACACCTCCTATCCGCACGAGATCCTCCACAGCTGGTGGGGGAACGGGGTCTACATCGACTACGGGAGCGGGAACTGGGGCGAGGGGCTGACCGCGTACCTTTCCGACCATCTCATGAAGGAGCGGCAGGGGGCCGGTGCGGAGTACCGTCAGACCACCCTCCAGAAGTATGCCGACTACGTCCTCGCGGGGCGCGACCTGCCGCTCACGGAGTTCCGATCCCGGCACGGGTCGGTCACCGAGGCGGTGGGGTACGGAAAGACCCTCATGCTCTTCCACATGCTCCGGCAGTCGCTGGGGGACGAGACCTTCCGGAAGGGGCTGCGGACCCTCTACCGGGATCACCGGTTCCGGACGGCGGGTTTCGCAGAGGTCCGCAAGAGCTTTGAAGAGGCCGCCGGACAGGATCTTGCGGACCGGTTCGACCCGTGGGTCGCCCGCGCCGGGGCGCCCCGGATCGCCGTCCGGTCGGCCCGCGCGGAGCCGGAGGGCGCCTCCTTCCGCCTGCGGGCGAGCCTGGAGCAGCTCCAGGAGGGGGAGCCGTTCCCGGTCCGCGTGCCGCTGGCCGTGACGCTGGAGGGCAGGGAGGCCGCCTGGGAGACCGCGGTGGAGATGACGGGGAAAGAGGCGCGGATCGATCTCCTCCTGCCGGCCCGGCCGCTCCGGCTGGACGTGGACCCGGGGTTCGACCTCTTCCGGAGGCTTTCCCGCGGCGAGATCCCGCCGGCGCTCACCCAGGCGTTCGGCGCCGAGCAAGTCCTCATTCTCCTTCCCTCCGGGGCGGACGAGGTGTGGCTGGACCGCTGGAGGAAGCTGGCCAAGACGCTCTCCGGGGCCGGCCCGGGAAGGGTCGAGATCGGCCTCGACGCGGATGTTTCCGCGCTGCCCGCCGACCGGTCGGTCTGGCTTTTCGGGCGGGAGAACCGGTTCCTCCCCCGGCTGACCGAGGGGCTTGTGTCCTACGATTCGAGGATCGGGGAGGATTCGGTGCTCCTGGAGGAGAAGGAGTTCAACCGGAAGGGGCATGCCTTCACCCTCGCGGTCCGCCATCCCGACAACCCGGAGCTGGCGTTGCTGTGGATCGGGGCCGACGACATCGAGGCGCTGGCCGGGCTGGGCCGGAAGCTTCCCCACTACCACAAGTACAGCTACCTGGCCTTCGAGGGGAAGGAACCGGCCAACGTGGCGAAAGGCCGCTGGGCCGTCTCCGACTCCCCGATGACGCTTCATCTTCCGCGGGAGGATGGCTCCGTCTCGCGCGTCCCGATGGCCGCCCTGGCGCCGAGGAAGGCGCTGGTCGAGGCGCCCGATCCGCCTGTGAGGGAGAGGACCGCTCCGGGCGGTCCGGGAGGGAGGCGTTGAGCGGGTACGCGTACCGGGAGGTTCCGAGGGTCGGCAAGCGGCTCTTCCGGCTGGGGCTCTCCGGCACCTACGACCTGGGGGAAGCGGGGTGCCGCCAGGCGCTCGAGCGGGTCCAGTATGTCTTCTGGAGCCCGAGGATGAAGACGCTCACCCCGGCGCTGCGCGACGCGCTGGCCCGCGATCGGGAGCGGTACGCGGTCTCCGCCGGGCCCTTCCTCGGATATTTCCCCGGCGCCGTCCGCCGTGCCGCCGAGAACGCGCTTCGGACACTGGGCGTCGACTCGCTGGACGTCCTCCAGCTCTACTGGCTGGGGAAGATGTCCGCTTTCACCGGGGCGGTGCAGGAGGAGATGTGCCGGCTGCGCGAGGAGGGGAAGGCCCGGGCCCTGGGGGTCTCCATCCACGACCGGCCGCGGGCCGGGCGCCTTGCCGCCGACTCGATCCTCGATCTGCTCATGATCCGCTACAACGCCGTCCACCCGGGGGCGGAGAGGGAGATCTTTCCGCACCTGGCCAAACGCCGCCCGGCGGTGGTTGCCTACACCGCGACCGCCTGGCGCAAGCTGCTGCGTCCCCCCCGCGGGTGGAAGGGGAGGGTTCCTTCCGCCGCCGAGTGCTACCGATTCTGTCTTTCCAGCCCGCACGTGGACGTCGTCCTCTCCGCGCCGCGCACCGTGGACGAGATGCGGGAGAACCTCGCGGCGGTCGACGCGGGGCCCCTTTCCGGAGAGGAGATGGCCTTCCTGCGGGAGTTCGGCCGCGCCGCGCACGGCTAGCCCGCCGCTTGCGCGGCCCCTGAGCACCCTTCCTGTCCGGGGGAAAAGGAACCGGCCGGACGGGGCGAACCCCGGCCGGCCGGTGGAAGGAACGGCCTCCGCAGGCACGGGGAGGCCAAGGGAAACGGGTTCCTACTTCAGCGAGGCGACCAGCCCCTTGACGGCGGCGACCGACTTGTCCATCATCGCCTGCTCGTCCTTGTCCAGCTGGAACTCGATGATCCTCTCCACGCCCTTGGCGCCCAGCACCGCCGGCACGCCGACGAAGTAGCCCTTCACGCCGAACTCGCCGTTGAGGAAGACGCAGGAGGCGAGCACCCGCTTCTGGTCCTTGAGGATCGACTCGACCATCGCGATGGTCGAGGAGGCGGGGGAGTAGAAGGCGGAGCCGGTCTTGAGAAGCGCGACCACCTCGCCGCCCGCCTTCCGGGTCCGGTTCACCATCGCCTCCATGACCTCTTTCGCCTTGGCGGCGTTTCCGTACTTCTTCTCCAGCAGCTCCATGACCGGGATCCCGCAGACGCTCGCGTAGCGGACCAGCGGGACCATGTCGTCCCCGTGGCCTCCCAGCGTCAGGGCGACCACGTCGCGGACCGACACGCCCAGCTCCCAGGCGATGAAGGTGCGGAAGCGGGCCGAGTCGAGCACGCCGGCCTGCCCGATCACCCGGTCGTAGGGGAACCCGGTGATCTTCTGGCAAAGGGTGACCATGGCGTCGAGCGGGTTCGAGATGACGATCACGAACGATTTCGGGGCATGCTTCTTGATCCCCTCGGCGACCGTGCTCATGATCTTCGAGTTCACCTCGGTCAGGTCGTCCCGGCTCATGCCCGGCTTGCGGGGGAGCCCCGCGGTGACGATGACGACGTCCGAGCCCTCGATGTCCGCGTAGTTGTTGGTCCCCTTCAGGGAGATGTCGAACCCGTCGACCGGGGAGGCCTCGGCGATGTCGAGGCATTTCCCCTGGGGCATCCCTTCGACGATGTCGAACAGCACGACGTCGCCCAGCTCGCGCTGGGCGCACAGTTGGGCAAGCACTCCGCCGATCTGACCACCACCGATGATCGCGATTTTCTTCCTGGCCACGGTATCCTCCTTGACTGGATGTGTATACAGCATACAGAAAGCGGAAAAACTATACCACTCCTCTCACCGGATGGGAATAGCGGATGAGGCCCGTTTCCTCTGCCTGGCCCGGATCCGGAACCGGAAGAAGTCGTACCCCCCCCGGTGGTTCGGCGGCCGGCCCGCATCTCCGGCAGGTTCCCGGGGAAAAAAGGGTTGACACGGTAATTCAGATAAGTAAGATATATCAGTGTAATCAGAAAAAGCTAATAATTGAGAGCTGGCTGACGCAGGCGGGAAGGGGGAGTTCGATGAAGGAAACCCGGCGGAAGGACGATTCCTGCTACTCGACGGGCGGGATCGGGGGATGCAAGGTCGAATCGCTGGTGTCGGTGGACGACCGGGGGCAGTTGGTCCTGCCCAAGGAGATCCGCGACCGGACCGGCATCAAGGGAGGCGACAAGCTGGCGGTCGTCACCTGGGAGAAGGAGGGAAAGGTCTGCTGCCTCACCCTGATCCGGGTCGAGGAGCTGACCGGGATGGTGAAAAACCTGCTCGGACCGCTGATGGGCGACGTCCTGGGCAACCGATAGGGGAGGAGCGGACGATGGGACCTGGAGAGATCCGGAAGACGGTGCGGGAACGGTATGCGGGGATCGCGCGGCGGGAGGGTCCCTGCTGCGGAGCGGAAGCGGACGGCCTCGAACAGGAGCTGGCCGAATCGGTGAGCCGGAGGATCGGCTATTCGGAGGAGGAGATGGAATCGGTGCCCGAGGGGTCGAACCTCGGGCTGGGGTGCGGCAACCCGACGGCGCTGGCCTCCATGAGGCGCGGGGAGACGGTCCTCGACCTGGGGTCGGGCGCCGGGTTCGACTGCTTTCTCGCGTCGAAGGAGGTGGGCCCGGAGGGCCGGGTGATCGGCGTCGACATGACCCCCGAGATGGTCGAGAAGGCTCGGGAGAACGCCCGGCGCGGGGGGTACGGAAACGTCGAGTTCCGGCTCGGCGAGATCGAGAATCTCCCGCTCCCCGACGCCTCGGTCGACCTGGTGATCTCCAACTGCGTGGTCAACCTGTCCACGGACAAGCAAAGGGTCTTCGAGGAGGCGTTGCGGGTCCTGCGGCCGGGGGGGAGGCTGTTGATCTCCGACCTGGTCCTGGAGCGGCCGCTGCCGGACGCGGTCCGGGAATCGGTTTCGGCCTATGTCGGCTGCGTCGCCGGAGCCCTCCCGAAGGAGGAGTATCTCGAGGCGCTCCGCTCTGCCGGCTTCCGGGAGGTGGGGATCGCGCAGGAAAGCCGGTTCCCCGTCTCCTGCTTCGCGACCGATCCGCTGGTGAAGGGGCTGATCGAGGAGGCCTCCCTCCCGCCGGGCGCGATCGAGGCGCTGGAGGGGACGGTGGCCAGCATCGAGGTCCGGGGCCTGAAACAGGAGGAAACATGCTTGCGGGAGGAGGATGCCATGGAGCTCTCGACATCCGGACGAAGGAGCTGATCGCCATCGGGGCGGCGGTGGCGGCGCACTGCCAGCCCTGCCTGAAGTTCCACCTCGACAAGAGCCGGGAAGAGGGGATCGGCCCGGGGGAGATCGCGGAGGCGGTCGAGGTCGTAATCGTAATCCACGAGATCTACGGGCTCACCGACTGGATCCGGGCCGTGGCCGACCGGCTGGCTGCCGACGGGTTCATCGCGATTGCGCCGGACCTTCTCTCCGGCATGGGCCCCGGAGGCGGGGGGACCGACAAGTTCGCAAGCCGCGACGGCGCGAACCTGGCCGCCTCCAGGCAGGGCTGGCCCGCCACGATCGGGCACCTCCGGAAATACCTGGAATAGGAGTCCGCCCCCTCCATGAGAAAAGAGGACTCCTTCCGGGACTTCGTGCTCGACCAGCTGCGCTCCCTCGAGGGGATCACCTGCCGGGCCATGTTCGGCGGATCGGGAGAAGTACCGAAGCCGCGGGATGGTCCCCTTCGCCCCGAGCGAAACGCAGGTCCTGAAGAACTATTACGAAGTCCCGGAGGAGATCCTCGAGGACGGGGAGGATCTTACCTCCTGGGCGCGGGAGGCGTCGGCACGCAAGGGGAAGAAGAAGGCGCCGGCCGGGAAAAAGAGATGAACGCTCCCCTGTCCCGACGACTGTTTCCGGACATGGCGAAGACTTCGCTTGCGTATCCCGGAGAGAAGTGGTACGCTGCCTCCAGATCAAATACTCACGAGACACAATCCTCTCCTCAAGGGACATTTCGAAGAGGCGGGCCCACCGCAATGGCAGGGCGCTCAAAGCTTCTCCTGAAACTTCACCATGCGGAAAGATCGGACGGGGCAACAGCCCGCTCCCATTGTGCTTGGTGAAAAACGACAGGAGAAGAAAAAAGCATGGCAGAACAGACCACGTCCAAGGAAAGAAACCCGTTTGAAGGGTTCGGGCTCCGTCCCGAGCTCCTCCGCGCCGTCGCGGAGAAGCACTACACCACCCCGACCCCCATCCAGGAGAAGGCGATCCCCTTCGTGCTCGAGGGGAAGGACCTCATCGGCTGCGCCCAGACCGGCACCGGGAAGACGGCCGCCTTCGCCCTCCCGATCCTGCACCGCCTCCTGGGGACACCCCGGAACGGGAACGGGCGGCGGCCCATCCGCGTCCTCGTGCTGACGCCGACCCGGGAGCTGGCCTCCCAGATCGCCGAGAACTTCGACGAGTACGGCAGGCACACGGGCCTGAAGACAGCCATCGTGTTCGGCGGCGTCAGCCAGCACCCGCAGGCGCAGGCCCTCCAGCGGGGGATCGACATCCTCGTGGCCACGCCCGGACGGCTGCTCGACCTCATGTCGCAGGGGCTTGTCAACCTGCGGACCGTCGAGACCTTCGTCCTGGACGAGGCCGACCGGATGCTCGACATGGGCTTCATCCACGACATTCGGCGGATCATCGACCGGTTGCCCGTGAAGCGGCAGACCCTCTTCTTCTCGGCGACGATGCCGATGGAGATTCGAGGGCTCGCCGACACCATCCTTCGCAACCCGGTCCGTGTGGCCGTGACCCCCGTGGCGACTCCGGCCGAGGCCGTGGCGCACCAGGTCCACTACGTGGAGAAACCGGAGAAGATCGAGCTGCTCAAGCACCTCCTGGAGGGGTCTTCCGTCAGGAACGCGCTGGTCTTCACACGCACGAAGCACGGCGCCGACGGGGTCACCCGGCAGCTTGTCCGTCACAAGGTGATGGCCGAGGCGATCCACGGCAACAAGTCGCAGAACGCCCGCGAGAAGGCGCTGGGGCGCTTCAAGCGGGGCCAGACGAGGGTGCTCGTGGCGACGGACATCGCCGCCCGGGGCCTCGACATCGTCGACCTGTCCCACGTGATCAACTTCGACCTTCCCAACGAGCCGGAAAGCTACGTTCACCGGATCGGCCGCACGGGCCGGGCCGGCGCCTCCGGCATCGCCCTGTCCTTCTGCTCCTTCGATGAGCGCCCCTTCCTCGCCGGGATCGAGCGGCTCATCCGCAGGCACCTTCCGGTGGCGGAGGTCCATCCGTTCCGGTCCGACCGCAATCCCGGTCCGCCGACCGACCTCGACCCGAGGCGGGCGAACGGCGTGCCGGTACTGTCCATGACCCGCGCCGAAGAGCTGTTCCGGCCGGGCCGCATGGATGCCTTCCCCGGCCGTTCCGACGGCCGGCCGGGCCGGTCGCGACGCGAGTCCAAGTGGAGCGCCGGGTCCGGAAACGGCAAGCAGGGCAACCGCGGCGCGGAGCGCCGCGGTCACGCGCGATAGGAATCCCCGCATGAATTTAACCGTCCGCATCCAAAGAGATCCCGAGAATCGTGCTCATGACCTCTTTTGCGGCCCTACCGCTTTACAAGGAGGTTTTATGGGCAAGAAACTGTACGTCGGCAATCTTCCCTTTTCCGCAACGGAGGATTCGCTGAAAGAGGCGTTTTCGCGTTTCGGAACGGTGGAATCGGTGAACATCATCACGGACCGGGACACGGGCCATAGCAAAGGGTTCGGCTTCATCGAGCTCTCGAGCAATCAGGAGGCGGCCGAGGCGATCGCCAAGATGAACACCGCCGAAATGGACGGGCGGACGCTCAAGGTGTCCGAGGCCCTTCCCCAGGCGCCCCGCGATGGAGGGGGAGCGCGGGGAGGCTATGGCGGCGGCGGCCGCGGCGGCGGCGGATACCGCCGGTAACCGTCCGTCCCCGTAACGTTAAATGTCTTCGGGGGCCATGGGTCCTTCATGGCCCCCGGACGACCCTCCCCTATGCGATATCAGCATCCGCCGCATCCGGACAAACGCGCGCATGATGGCGATATTGACATGGACCGCGCCCGGGCTTCTGTAAGGTCACAATTTGTGGCCTTAAAGATTCGGCCTCATCCCGTGAGAGTTGGAACATGAAATCCTCCGGGAATCGTTCTGCGATCCGTTTGACAGCCTGATGGAAGACCTTTGTAGGCACGCCGTACAGTTCCGCAAGATCAGCGTCCAGCATGACACGGTGCCCCCGAATGGTGAAAATCCGCCGGGAGATATCTTCAGCCCGAAGTGGTGGTTTTGAAGTCACAGATTGTGACTTCAAGTCATCGCTCATGCCGTATGGATACTCAAATCCTGTGCCAAATTCGCGACAGCGACTGCCGCATCCCTCTGCCAGGATGATATGGTGATACCGATATGGTAAGCAAAACCCTCTACATGCGGGGCCTTCAGTGCCACAAGTCGCTCTGGCTGGACCGCAGGCAGCCGGAGGTGCGCACCGCGCCCACGCCCGATCTTGTCGCCCGGTGGGAGGCCGGCACCGAGGTCGGCGTATACGCCCAGCTGCTCTTTCCCGGCGGGGTGGAGATCCCCTTCGACGGCCAGACCAAGGTGCAGCAGCTCGCCCAGACCAAAGACCTGCTCGCCAAGGGCGCGCAGACGATCTACGAGGCGACCTTCTCCCACGAGGGGGTCTTCGTCCGCGCCGACATCCTCCGCAAGGCCCGCGACGGCTGGGAGCTCTACGAGGTAAAAAGCGCCGCCGACGTCAAGCCGCACTTCTCCGAAGACGTGGCCATCCAGTATTTCGTACTTACCGGGTGCGGCATCGACCTGCGCCGCGCCTTCCTTGTCCACATCGACACCGGGTACGTCCGAAGGGGAGAGATCGATCCGCAAGCGCTGTTCGCCATGCAGGACCTGACCGGCATCGCCCAGGAGTTGCAGGCCGCCATCCCCGGAGAACTCGCCCGCATGCGCAAGGTCCTGGCCGCCGGACTCCCCGCGATCGACATCGGCCCGCACTGCACCGACCCCTACGAGTGCGACTTCATCGACCATTGCTGGCGGCACATCCCCGAGAACTCGATCTTTGATCTTTCGGGCAGGGGAGTCGACAAGTGGGAGCTCTACCGGAAGGGGATCGTGCGGATGGACGACGTCCCGCTCGAGCGATTCAACAGCGCCCAGCGGATGCAGGCCGAGTTCCACCGCAACCAGGGCGAGCACGCGGACCCGGACGCGATCCGGGAGTTCCTGGAGGGGCTTCGCTTTCCCGTGTGCTTCCTCGACTTCGAAACCTTCGACTCCGCCATCCCCCCCTTCGACGGCACCCGGCCCTACCAGCAGATCCCGTTCCTCTATTCCGTCCACCGGCAGGGTTCCCCGGGCGGCCCCGTAACCCACACAGAGTTCCTGGCGCCCCCGGGCAAGGACCCGCGCGACGAGCTGACCGAACGCCTGCTCGCCGCCATCCCGGAAGGAGCTTGCGTCCTCGCCTACAACAAGACGTTCGAGACCCGGGTGCTCAAGGACCTGGCCGAGCGGTTCCCCGCGCACAGGGAGCGACTGCTCGCGATCGCAGAGGGGATGCTCGATCTCATGGTCCCGTTCCGCCGCCGGGAGATCTACCACTGGCGGATGTGCGGCTCCTACTCCCTGAAAAACGTCCTGCCGGTCCTGGTGCCGGAGCTCACCTACGAGGGGATGGCGATCCAGGAGGGCAAGGAGGCCTCCCTGGCCTACCTCGCCTTGGAAAAGAACGAAAGCGACAAGGAATTCAGGAAGGCGGAGAAGGACCTGTGCGCCTACTGCCGGCAGGACACGCTCGGTATGGTGAAGCTCCTGGAGAAGATGCGGGAGTTGGCGAAGTGATCCCACCGTTCCACGACACCCCGCCCGACCGGGTGACGGTGGAGGTCGCCCTCCACAACGAGATGGACCTCCGCCAGCACCTCGCCCGCTGGATTCCGTACTTCCGGGTTCTTGAACCGGACCGGTATCGTGAGTACGTGGCCCGGGTGGCGGGGGAGTGCGCGATACCGACCCTGACGGTCCATATGGTGGAAAATACGAGGATATAATGGAACCACGGGATACGGTTATTCCAGCTTCAACGCAATCGCCGACTCCCTGCGGGTTCCATGCGATATTACGCCGGGAGGATGAAGGGAGGAGCGTACATGGCCGTCCAGGGGAACAGCCCGGCGCCGGAGTTCGAGTTGTCAGGGGTCGTGGGGAAGAAGTTCCGGAAGGTCAAGCTGTCCGACTACAGGGGGAAATGGGTCGTCCTGTTTTTCTACCCGCTGGACTTCACCCCCATCTGACACCGATTTCACGAAGAGCAGGTTTCGAAAGAGTACGGGGTCCTGCTGGAGAGGCTCGGGGCCGCGCTGCGGGGGACGTTCCTCATCGGTCCGGACGGCCTCGTCCGGGCGTACATCGTTCAGGACTTGACCGTGGGAAGGAGCGTCGAAGAGATTCTGCGGCTCGTTTCCGCGCTCAGAACCGGGGAGCTGTGCCCCGTCGGCTGGCGCCCCGGGGAACCGTTTTTGCCGCCGATCCCGAAAAACACCGGGAAATGAATGATAGAGACCTTATTCCGGAAGGTCGGATTCCAGGCGTTCGGTCAGCGTAAAGAAGTGATGCCCCATGATGGCCAATGTGACCGCCAACCCCAAATGTCTCCGGGTGCGGAATAACGTACTTCCGAGGAACTTCCAATAGGTTTTCCGGTATCGCGCGAAGATCCCCTGCCGGATGAACGAGTGGATCAGGGCGAAGTAGTCCGATGATATATGGCGAATTTTCGGCGAGGGTCCAAGCCGGGAGAGCAATGCCCGGGCGCGCTCGAAGTACTCTGTTGGGCTATAGATGGATGACATCACGTCCCGATATCCCGCGAGGAGGGTATCCGGGTCCATCCGCGGGATGAAATTCAGCAGGGCCGCCGTGTTGTCGCCCATGCTCTGCCGCAGGATCCGGCCCTCTTCGGACAGGCGGCGCCACAGCCGCGTGTTGGGCAACGCCGTCAGAAGGCCCACCATGGAAACGGGGATGGCCGCCTCCCGGATGAAGGCGATCATCTTCTCGAAGATTTCCGGGGGGTCCTGATCGAATCCCAGGATGAAGCCGCCCATGACCTCCATGCCGTGCTCCTGGATGCGGTGCACGCTTGCGAGCAGATCGGAATTTGCGTTGTGGTGCTTGCCCGCCGCAAGGTGGCACTCCCTGACCGGGGTTTCGATGCCGACGAATACCTTGACGAAGCGGGCCGCCCGCATCAGGGAGAGGAGTTCCTCGTCCTCCGCCATGTTGATCGAGGCCTGTGTGAACAGGGAAAAGGGATTCCGACGGCGGCACATCCAGTCGGCCAGCCGGGGAAGCAGCGCCTTGATGGCCTTTTTGTTCCCGACGAAATTGTCGTCGACGATGAACACGGAGCCCCGCCAGCCGGAAGAGTACAACTGGTCGAATTCCGCGAGGACCTGCTCCGCCGTCTTGGTGCGCTGTGTCCGTCCGAACAGCTCGATGATGTCGCAGAACTCGCAGGAGAAGGGACAGCCGCGCGAATATTGGACCGGCATGGCGCTGTACCGCCGCATCTTCGCGAGGGCAAACTCGGGGGGCGGAAGCCGTGTCACGTCCGTCCAGTGGGGTGCCTTGTACCAACGCTTCCCTTGGTCCGTCTCCAGGTCGCGGACCACTTCTTCGATCACTCCCTCGGCTTCGCCCTGGACGACGTGGTCCGCATCCCGGTAGGCGGGATGCTCTCCACTCGTGATCGGTCCCCCCAAGACGGTTCTCAGCCCCACCGATCGGCAACGGGCGATCAGATCCGAAAGGAAGGGAGCCTGGACCAGCATGGCGCTTAGGAATGCCACGTCGGCCCAGGCCAGATCCTTGTCGCGTAGTTTTTCAACGTTCAGGTCGACCAGTTTTCGTTCCCAGCGCGGCGGCAGCAGTGCGGAAACCGTGAGAAGCCCCAGGGGGGGATAGGCGGAACGCTTTCCCAGGAAGGGCAGGGCGTGACGGAAGCTCCAAAACGTATCGGGAAATTCCGGATAAAGAAGCAGGACCTTCATCGGTACACCAGCAGGGAACGAAGAAAACGCTGTTGCCTATTCTGTTTCGATCTCTTCGCTATGGTAAATGATTCAAACGATCAATACAATCAAGGCGCAGATTATTCAGGTCTTGGATGCAGGGAAAACCAAGAGATGCCTGAAGGATGACAAATGAGTACCTCGATGATCGTCTCGCTAGCCATGGGTTTTCTGGGGTGCGATCATCGGGCTTGCCATCGTGGCGGGAAGATCATGGGTCAACCTGCTCCTGATCCCCGTCGGCATCACCGTGGTGCTGCTGATCCTGGCCGCACTTCATTCGGCCATGGAGGCCTTCCGGGTGTCCATCCTCTTCCCCTTCTTCTTTCTCGTGTACTTCCTGGGCTCGTACATCTCCTTCGTGATCCGGGGAAAAAGGAAAAACCGGTGATGGGGATGATGGTTCGGAAGGCCTACGGAGTCTCGAGCTTGTAGCCCACTCCGTACAGGGAATGGATCCATTCCTCGCCCGGGGCGGCGGACGCGATCTTCCTGCGCAGCTTTTTCACGTGGCTGTCGATCGTGCGGTCGCTGACGACACGCCGGTCGGGGTAGATCCGGTCCATCAGGCGGCTTCGGGAAAAGATGCGGCCCGGGTTCTCCGCCAGGATGTGGAGCAGCTGGAACTCGATGGCGGTCAGATCCAGCGCCCTGCCGTGGAGCGTCGCCTGGAAACGGTCCTGGTCGAGCGACAGCCCGCCCCCGGCGGGGGACGGTTGTTTGCCCGCACGGCGCAGCACCGCCTTGACGCGCGCGACGACCTCACGGGGGCTGAACGGCTTGCAGATGTAGTCGTCGGCTCCCAGCTCCAGCCCGAGCAGCCGGTCGATCTCCTCGACCCGCGCCGTCACCATGAGGATCGGGATGGCGGAGAAGGAGCGGATCTCCTTGCAGATCTCCATCCCGTCCTTGCCCGGCAGCATCAGGTCGAGCAGGACCAGGTCGGGGGCCTGCTTCCGGACCCAGGGGACGGCTTCCAGGCCGTTCCCCAGGCAGTGCGGCTCGTATCCGGCCTGTTCGAGGTAATCCCGCAGCAGGTCGGCCAGCTTCGGCTCGTCCTCGACCACCAGGATTTTCTTCGGCATCGTTTCCTATCCGCTCATGGGGAGCTCGATCTTCACCCAGAGGCCTCCCAGCGGGGACGGGAAGGCCGCGATGGTTCCCGCGTGCGCCTCGACGATGCTCCGGCAGATCGACAGGCCAAGCCCCGCGCCGCCCATCTCCCGGTTGCGGGAGCTGTCCACCCGGTAGAGCCGGTCGAACAGCTTATCCAGGTCGCCCTCGGGGACGCCGGGCCCCGAATCCTGGAAATGGACCGTTGCCGCCGCGTCGCCCCGTTCGACAAAGACCCGAAGCCGCCCGCCGGGGTCGGTGTATTTCAGGGAATTCTCCAGGAGGTTGGAATACAGCTGGTGGAGCCGCTTGGAGTCGGCGAACAGGGGGCATGCCGTGCCGGTCGGAAGATCGGTCTCAAGGGAAATCCCCTTGCCGGCATATTCCGGGCGATACAGGTCCAGTGCCTGGGCCAGAGCCTCGGCCAGATCGGTGTCGGCCTTGCTGTACGTCAGGGCTCCGAGGTCGGAGAGGGAGAGATCGTAGAGGTCGTTCACCAGCCGGCTCAACCGGATCACCTCGCCGTGCAGGGAGCCGATCGCCTGGGGGGTCGCCGCGCGGATCCCGTCCTGCATGGCCTCGATCTCGCCGCGAAGGATGGACAGGGGCGTTCGCAGCTCGTGGGAGATGTCGGCGATCCACTGCCGGCGCGTCTGCTCGTGTTTCTCGAGAGTCAGGGCCAGGGTGTTGAAGTCCCGGGAAAGCCGGCCCATCTCGTCGGAGGACTCCACGGGAACACGCGTGTCGTAGTGTCCGGACGCCAGCCGGTGCGTGGCCGACGCCAGGACCCGGATCCGTTTGACCATCCGCTGCGCGAGGGGAATGGCGACCAGGGCCGCCAGGAAGACCATCGCCAGGGCAATGATGGCGAAGGCCTGCTTCTGTTCCGTGACAAAGCGCAGCTGGCGGGCGTCCGCGATCATTTTCAGGGGGAGCAACCCCAGGTACCCCACCGTTTTCTCCTCATGCAGCAGGGGCTTGAGCGGCAGGTTCTCCGGGAGGTCGGGGGGGGCGAAGATGCCCTGTTTCCCGGCATCCAGCAGCACCACCCTGCGCGCGAAGAGGTGGCGCGGTTCCGGCCGCATCTGCCCGGGCTGGCGCCCCGGTTCCCGGAACTGGTCGGGGAGGGAAGCACGGAGCAGCCGGCGCCAGCGTCTGGGATCGTCTTGCAGGAATCGCCAGGACCTCTCCAGGGCATACGCCTCTTCGAGCACCCCGGCGAGGGACTCGACGCGCTCCAGGTCCGCCTTGTTGACATAGTCGAGAAAGCCGCGGTGGAAGCTCCACCGCATCACCAGGAACATGCAGGCGACCACCCCGCAGGCGACTGCCAGCATGGCGAGAAACAGTTTGGTTTGGATCCGGATCTTCACCGCTGCTCCCGGAGAAAAAATCCAACGCTACGATTCCAAATAGCACAGGGGAATCGAGGAAAACCAGACATATCCCGACTTCTTCGCGAATTTCCTCATTTCCTCCTCATTTCCTCCACATTCGGCGGGTGTAATCAATCATGAAGGTGGAAATCCATCACGGAACGGAAAGGAGGTCGCGATGAAAAGGATGGAAGCAACGATCAGGAAAACGGCGGTGATTTTGGCGCTTGCGGCCATGGTCCCGGCCGCGGGGATAGCCTTCGGCGGCAACTGGGGCGGTGGAAGATCCAAAGGCCCTCCGCAGGAGGCGATCGACGCGTGCGCGGGCATGAGCGAGGGGGACGCGGTCCAGTTCACATCGCCCCGCGGCGATGCCGTGTCCGGCATCTGCCGGGACATCCGGGGCGGGATGGTCGCCGTTCCGGAAGGGAAGTTCTCAGGAAAGGACGGGGCAAAGGGTCCCGGGAAGCGTTTCGCCCGGATGGCAAGGAAACTCGATCTGACGGAGGCCCAGAAGGATCAGGTCAAGGCGATCCTTACATCCGAACGGGAACAGGCCGAGCCGCTCCGGCAGCAGCTTGCGGAGAACCGGGAGAATCTCCGGAAGGCCATCGAGGCCGAGCCGTTCAACGAGGCAACCGTGCGCGCCTTGGCGCAAAGCCAGAACGAAACGCGCGTCGAGCTGGTCGTGTCCCGGGCCCGGACCAAGAGCCAGATCTTCGCGCTGCTCTCTCCCGAGCAGCGGGAATTGGCAAAAAAACTCGGCCCGATGGAGGAAGGCCGGCACGGCCATCGCAACCGGAGGTAACGTCCTGACGGACGAATGGCAATGCGGAGAGCGGTTGCCGGGGTTTTTGTCCCGGCAACCGCTTCTTCTATCCACCCGGCGAACAAGAAGCTTTCGATCCTTAAGCGAATGCCGGATTGAGGGGAAGCGCTTTACTCCTTGGTCGTGAACATCCCCGGCCCCTTTTCCCCTAGTCTCCCGACCACCAGGAAAAGCTCTGAAGCGAGGTACCCCCCGGTGAGGACGAGGGCGGCGCGGACCAACCCCCGGACCATGAAGAGGATTCCTGCGAGAAAGTCGGTCCCTCCGGAGGCGGGGACGAACCAGGAGACGTCCCGAAGCAGATTGTAGGCGTTGCCCCGGGTAAACCAGATCAGGAGCCCTCCGCCCAGGGAGACGGAAGCGGAAAAGGCGGCGTATGCCTCCCCGGCGAGGAGCGACAGGACGGCGCACAGGGGAATGAGGGTGAACTCTCCATCGGGGAGGGATGCGATGTGGCCGGCACGAAGGATCGTAGCATGGACGACCATGTAGACGCCGGCGGCGAGACAGACCATGTAGACGATTCCGCCGAGGATCCCGGCCGCTTCCTGGCGGGAGATGAACTTCCAGGCGTCGACGAGCGCGACGAGTCCGGCGAACACGATCACGGCGGCGGAAATCCTGAGAAACCGTGCAAAATAGCCGCGGAAGGCGGACCCTTGGGCAAGGGTGTCGATGACGTGTCCGAAAAACAGGTAGCCTTCCAACGTTGCGGCTCCTTGTTTTGCTGCCGGGCGCGACGCAGCTTCCGGAGCGTGGATGTCTGCCGCGGCCGCCGGATGCATCGGACGGTTGTCAGTTGTCATGTTTATTCCCCCGGTTGCCCATCTTTTTATGTTCCTTGCGTTTTTGGTGATCATCGCCTCGGCCAACCTCTTTGAGCTCCCGGTAATGGGAGTTTTTCCACTGTCCGTACGGGACATGTTTTGCCTTTGCGTACCGGACTCGGTAATCCTTCGGAACCCGGACCACCTCCACCGGGACGACCCGGCGCTCCACCACCACCCACGGGCCGTTGCAGACCCGGGAGCGGTACCACCGGTCTCCTCGCGGCGACCACCAGAACCCCGCGTAGAAAAAGAGATCCGGATCCGAATCGGGAACGAAATAGACTCCGATCTCGGGGATCAGGACAATCCCGGCGGGTTCCACCACGACCACCGGCGGTGTGCCGATGTTGATGTTGAGGTTCAATCCCGCCGGCGCGGAATCGGGCAGGCTGGAAAGGGCAAGAACCGCGAGGACCGTGAAGACACCCGCCCTTGGGAAACGTCCTTTCATACGTACCTCCTTGTCTCAGTGTGCCCCTGACAACCATTGTCGAAGGCATGTCGTATCCATACTTATCGGCGCGTCAAGGCAGGATCTTCAACCGTCCGGGAAACCCTCTTCAGGCTTCGGGAGGCCTGCGTCCGGGCGGCCGGGTGAAGGGGGGCCGGACAGGGAGTGTGGGACGGCTTCCGGCATGCGCTTTGCTAGAGTGCATTTCGGAGGAATCCCGTCGGCGGGACGAAAACGGGTGTTTCCCGAGGCAGGGGAGGAAAATAATTCAATCCGTTCGGGTAGATAGACTGTAGGCACGACAACCCTTTCGCGATGAGACAGAAAAATGTCAGTCGATGGGACAAAGTTTGGCGGTCCATGGCCGCGCTGATTGTCGCGGTGCTGATGCTCTGCGGGACCAAAGGTTTGGCCCAGGATTGGTACATGATGGATTTCAATTCCGGGTATGGAACAGAATTCTCGGTGTTGGACACCTGCAAGTTGTGCCACACGGATGCTCCGTTTTACTACCCAACGATCAACGGTTTCGGATCCGATTTCGCCCGGTCTGACCTCGGGGCCCACACGTTCAACCAGGCGCTGGAGGATTGGGATTCGGACGGGTTGGCGTGGCGGTCCCCGAAGACGCCGGGGGGGCGGCCGAGCTCTCGAGTACCGTGTCGGCGGCCGGAGGCTGCTCCGTTGGCGGCTCCGGCGGAGGGTGGAGCGAGGCCTTCGGTTCCTTCGGGATCATCGCGTTCGTCTGGCTGGTCATTGCGCTCCTGAGGAGAAATCCGGGGAAAAAGGCGTAAACCCATGCAATGAATAAGGGTATGCCCCACGAACAGGGGGAAGGGGGCGGCGGCCGGGTGTTTTTGGCTGCCGCCTCCTCCCCGCTCCTCCCGCATCCGCTTCCGCATCCCATGAACAGCGTTCGACGGAACCCGGCAGGTTGCCTGCGTCATCTATAAGACAGTCTGGTATCTTGGGATACAGCGGACAACAAAGGCCGGGGGAGGTTCGCGATGGAACAAAAAGCGTTGGGGAAAAGCGATCTCAAGGTGTCGCGGTTGGGGCTGGGCTGCATGGGGATGTCGGAGTTCTACGGGACGGGCGACGAAACGGAATCGATCCGGACGATCCACCGGGCGCTGGAGATGGGAATGAACTTTCTCGACACGGCCGATATCTACGGGGTGGGCCGCAACGAGGTGCTCGTCGGGAAGGCGATCCGCGACCGCAGGGACAAGGCGGTGCTGGCGACCAAGTTCGGCAACGTCCGGGGGGCGGACGGGAGCTGGCTGGGCGTCAACGGGAAGCCCGAGTATGTCCGAAGCTGCTGCGAGGCAAGCCTCAAGCGGCTGGGAGTGGCCGTGATCGACCTGTATTACCAGCACCGGGTCGATCCGGAAACCCCCATCGAGGAGACGGTCGGGGCGATGGCGGAACTCGTGCGGCAGGGAAAGGTGCGGTACCTGGGGCTGTCCGAGGCGGCGCCCGCGACGATCCGCAGGGCGTGCGCGGTGCACCCGATCGCGGCGTTGCAGTCGGAATACTCCCTGTGGACGCGCGAGCCGGAACAGGAGATCCTGCCGACCTGCCGGGAGCTGGGGGTCGGCTTCGTTCCCTACAGCCCGCTGGGCCGGGGGATCTTCGGGGGGAAGATCAAGAGCCTGAACGACGTGGAAGAGGGAGACTACCGGCGCAACAACCCCCGCTACGCCGCGGAAAACCTGCCGCACAACCTGTCTCTCGTGGAGCGGCTCGAGCAGATCGCCGTCGAAAAGAAGTGCCGGCCCGCCCAGCTTGCCCTGGCGTGGCTGCTCGCCCGGGGGCCGGACATCTTCCCCATCCCGGGGACCAAGCGGGTGGAGCGGCTGGAGGAAAACGCCGGGGCGCTCAAGGTATCGCTGACGCCGGGGGATGTCGCGCGGCTCGCCGCGGCGTTCCCTGTCGGAGCAGCCAAGGGGACGCGCTACCACGAACAGGCGATGAAGGCCCTGAACCGGTAGGGGATCCCCTGCAAGGACGTCGGTGCCGGCGTTGCGGACGACGAGCCCGGAGGCCGGCTTCCGCATTTTCATCGCCCGTTTTTCGCCTTGACAGCCCCTTGCACCGCTCCATATCGTGAAATCCTGCCATTCCGTGGGCGCAGACCGCAGCAGGCCTTGTGGGCCGGAATCGAAGGTTCCGGCGTTTTCATAAAGGAGCAGAGGTGCTGATCGGGCGAGGCGTTCGTTGGTTCAATAAACAACGGCACGTCAAGGGGAAAAAAGGAGGAAGGAGCGATGCGGAGAGGACCGTTGGTTGTCGTTTGTGCCCTCATGGGGCTCATGGCGTTTCTACCCTCCGGATCGGTTCAGGCCCAGACGATCCGGATCGGCATCAACGCCCCGCTCACCGGGGATATCCCCAAGGTGGGCGAGGGGACGAAGTTCGCGGCCCAGATGTGGCTCGAGAACGTGAAAGCCGCCGGGGGGCTTACGGTGGGCGGGAAGAAGTACCCGGTGGAGCTCGTCATCGAGGACAACGAGTCCAAGGCGGAATCCGCCGTGAAGGCCGCCACCAAGATGATCACCGAGGACGAGGTGCTCGTCATGGTGGGACCGCAGGCCTCCAAGCAGGCGGTGCCCGCGGGCGGGATCGCGAACAACTACAAGACGCCGATGATCACCCCGTGGTCCACCAACCCCGACACCACCAAGGACCGGCCCTACGTGTTCCGCGCCTGCTTCCTCGATCCCTTCCAGGGGCCGGTGCTGGCCAATTTCATCACCCAGGAGTTCAAGTTCAAGAAAGCCGCGGTCCTCTACGACGTGGCGAGCGACTACCCCAAGGGCCTTGCCGAGTTCTTCAGGAAGGCCTGGGAAGGGCTCCACGGGGCCGGGTCCGTCGTGGCCTACGAAAGCTTCACCACCAAGGACACCGACTTCAGCTCCCAGCTGACGAAGATCAACAATTCGGGCGCCGAGGTGCTGTTCACCCCCCAGTACTACAACGAGGTGGCCCTGATCGTGCAGCAGGCCCACCAGCTGGGGTGGAAGAAACCGATCGTGGGGAGCGACAGCTGGGGCTCGGCCGAGACGGTCACCCTCTGCGGCAAGGACTGCTACGGGCTCTTCTTCAGCACCCACTACGCGGCGGCCGGCGCCACGGGGGCGACCAAGGCGTTCATCGACCGGTACCAGAAGAAGCACGGCTACGTGCCCGACGACGTGGCCGCGCTCACCTGGGACGCCATGCTGCTCGTGCAGCAGGCGGTCCAGGACACCGGCGGGCTCACGGGGGACCTGAAGAAGGACCGGGACAACGTCCGCTCGGCGATGGCCCGGACCCAGAAGTTCAAGGGGATCACCGGCGAGATGACCTTCACCGGGGGGGGCGACCCGAGCAAGTGCGCCGTCATCGTCCGGATCAGCGACAAGGGCCAGTTCGAGTTCTACAAGTCCGCCTGTCCCTAGGGAGCGTCAGCGCAGGAGAGGCGATTCCGCGATCGACCCCGCACGATGACGTAAATTTGTTTTGACGGAAAGGCGGGCCCGGGACGTATTGTCCCGGCCCGCCTTTGTCGAAAGCGCAGGCGACGAAGCGATGGTCATTTTCCTCCAGAACCTGGTCAACGCCCTCCAGTGGGGGAGTTTCTATGCCCTGATCGCGCTGGGGTACTCCATGGTGTACAGCATCCTCATGCTCTTCAACTTCGCACACGGCGACATCTTCATGGTCGGGGCGTACATCGGCTTCGGGGTTTCCATGGGCCTCATCGCCCTTGCCTCCCTGGGCGCCGTCGCCATGCCCAGCTGGTTGCTCCTCGTGCTGACCATCCTCTTCTCCATGTTCCTGACCTCGTTCGTCGGCCTGATCGTGGAGCGGGTAGGGTATCGGCCCTTGCGGGACGCGCCAAGGGCCTCGGCCGCGATCACGGGACTGATGATCGGCATCATTCTGGAGACCGGCAACCTGGCCCTGCTGGGGGCGCGGAGGGTCAGTTTCCCTTCCCTGATCGAGACCACGACCTATAACTGGGGCGGCGTGTTCCTCACCAACAAGAAGATCATGATCGTTCTCGTGTCGCTGTTCCTCACCTTCGCCCTGCACCAGTTCGTCCGTAGGACGAAGTGGGGGATGGCCATGCGTGCGATGGCCTTCGACTTCGCCGTCGTGCCCCTGATGGGGGTGCCGCTGAACACCATGGCCGCCCTCACGTTTGCGATCGGGTCCGCGCTGGCGGCCGCCGCGGGGATCCTCTTCGGGGTCGCCTATCCGGTATTGGACCCGTATATGGGCATTCTCATCGGATGGAAGGCGTTCGTGGCCGCCATCCTGGGGGGGCGGGGCTCAATCATCGGGGCCACGCTCGCCGGCTTCCTGCTGGGGTTCACCGAGATCTTCGTGGCCATGATCTTCCCCTCGACGCTGCGCGACCTGATTGCCTACTCCATCATCCTGCTGATCCTGACGATCCGGCCGCACGGATTTTTCGGGGAACCGTACAGCGCGCGGTTGAGGCTGTAGCCGCCCACGGTCATGGAGAGAGGAAGCGGGACGGGGGTGGAAGGGGTGAGGGCGACGGGCCGGAATCTCTGGAAGACGTTTTCCCGGGTCCCCCTGCTGGGCTGGCTTGCCGGCGTCCTGGTCGCGGTCACGCTGGAACGCCTCGCGGGCGCTCCCCTCGCGCTGGCCCTGGGGCTGCAGAAAGTGCCGGTCCTGTTCGGTTTCGTGATCATGCTGAAAAAACCCGCCCTGATCCCCGGGGCGGTCCTGTACGTCCTGCTGATCTACGCGGTGCCCACGGCCGTCGTGACCCGGCTTGGCATCTCCCCGGCGAACCGGCTCGCCGCATGGCTTGTCCGTTTCCCGAAGGCGATCCCGGTCGCCGTTCACCTGGCCCTGCTGTACGCGGCCCTGCACCTCTGGGCGGGAATCAGCGACTACCGCGTCCTCGTGCTCAAGCTCACCCTGATCGCCGTGATGGTCACCCTGAGCCTGAACGTGATCAACGGCTACATGGGCGAGTTCTCCTGCTCCCACCCGGGGTTCATGGCCATCGGCGCCTACTTCGCCTCGGTGTTCACCGTGGGGCTGTTCGTCAACGATCAATTCTTCGGCGGCGTTTTCCTCTCCCCGGCCCTGGGGCCGTTCCTGTTCCCGGTCGGCCTGGTCCTGGGCGGATTCGTGGCATCGTTCGGGGCCCTGGCCGTCGCGATCCCCTCCTTTCGAACGAGGGGCGATTACCTGGCCATCATCTCCCTGGCGTTCCTGTTCATCGTCAAGAGCCTGATCGAGAACCTGGAATTCGTCCGGGGGTCGCGGGGCCTGAGCGGGCAGCCGGATTGGGCGACACTCCCCACGGTGTTCGCCTGGACCGTCCTCTGCGTGTGGAGCGTCAACAATTTCGTTCGCTCGACGGTCGGGAAGGCCCTTTGCGCGGTGCGCGACAACGAAATGGCGGCCGAAGCCATGACGGTGAACACCCGGCGGACCAAGATCGTGGCGTTTCTCTTCGCGGCCTTCTGGGCGGGCGTGGCGGGCGGGCTTTTCGCGCACGTGCTCCGGTACGTGAACCCGTCGACCTTCGGCATCCAGAAGCTCGCCGAGGTTCTGGCCATGGTCTACTTCGGGGGGCTGAACTCGGTGTACGGGTCGATCGTCGGCGCCGTCAGCATCAGTCTCCTCGGGGAAGCCCTGCGCCCGTTGGAGATTTTCAAGTGGATCATCATTCCGCTCCTGCTCATCCTCGTGATGATCTATCGCCCGACGGGGCTGATCGCGTTCAAGGATCTCGACGTCACGGCCCTGATCCAGCCGAAGCGGAAACCGGAGGGTGAGGCATGACGGCGCCGTTCCTCCAGATTCGCAACATGTCCCATGACTTCGGAGGATTGCGCGCCGTCCGGAACTACAGTCTGGAGGCGGGATCCGGCCAGATCCGCGGGTTGATCGGCCCCAACGGGGCGGGAAAGACCACCATCTTCAACCTCATCACAGGCATCTACCAGCCCACGGAAGGGGAGATCCTCCTGGACGGCCGGAAAATCAACGGCCTTCCGCCTCACCGGATCGCCTCCATGGGGGTGAGCAGGACTTTTCAGAACCTGCTGTTGTGGAGACACATGACCGTCGTCGATCACGTAAAGCTGGCCCGCTACTCGAAGATCCGGTACGGATTGTTCGGGGCGTTCTGCGGCACACCCGGGCATCACCGGGAGGAAGCCGAGATCGAGGAGAAGGCGCTGCGCCTCCTGGAGATGATGGGGATCCGCCATCTCGCGGATCAGGTCGTCCACAACCTGCCGTACGGCGCCCAGAGAAGGGTGGAGATGGCCCGTGCTATGGCCACGGAACCCAGGATCCTGCTCCTGGACGAGCCGACGGCGGGGATGAACCCGGAAGAACTGGTGCAGATCATGGAGATCATCCGCCGGGTCCACGGCGAGTTCGGGCTGTCGATCCTTCTCATCGAGCACAGGATGAAGGTGGTCATGGAGCTGTGCGAGACTATCCAGACACTCGACTTCGGCGCGCTCATCGCGGAGGGGACGCCCGAGGAGATCCAGAACGACCCCAGGGTCATCGAGGCCTATCTGGGCAAGGAGAGGGCGGTCTGATGCTGCTGTCGGTGGAGGACCTGCGGGTTTCCTACGACAACATCAAGGCCCTTCACGGGATCGGCTTCCGGATCGACGAGGGGGAGATCGTGTGCATCATCGGAGCCAACGGGGCGGGAAAAAGCACAACCCTGCGGGCGATTTCCCGACTTGTCCCGGTCCAAGCGGGGACGAAAATGACGTTCCGGGGAAAGGACCTGCTCCAATACCCTGCGGACAAGGTGGTCAGCGGGCTCGGCATCTCCCATGTACCCGAAGGAAGGCGCCTGTTCGACAACCTGACGGTCCTGGAGAACCTTCGGCTCGCCACCTTTGCCAGGAAGGACGGAAAGGCGATCCGGAACGATCTGGAACGGGTATTCTCGATCTTCCCGAGGCTTTTTGAGCGGCAGGGCCAGAAGGCCGGAACGCTCAGCGGAGGCGAGCAGCAGATGCTGGCCGTCGGGCGGGCGTTCATGAGCGGCAGGAAGATGATGCTCCTGGACGAGCCCTCCATGGGGTTGGCTCCCCTGCTCATGACGAGCGTGTTCGACTCGCTCAGGGAGATCAACCGCGAGGGAACCACTCTCCTGGTCGTCGAGCAGAATGCCCGCATGGCGCTTCAGTTCGCCGGTCGAGGGTATGTGCTGGAGAACGGCCGGATCGTGCTCGAGGGCGGGTCCGAGGAACTTCTTTTGAACCCCCGGGTCAAGAAAGCCTACCTCGGGGGATGATCGCCGGTTTCCAAAACGGGTTGACTTCGGTTAGGATGAAGATATAGTTTCCGGAACCGAATCTTTGAAATCCAGCCCGCCCTGTAGGAGGCAGATGTGTCCTATGCGAAACCTCACGCGGGAGTGCAGCCAGTAAGGCATCAGTGGAACAGGATCCCCGTCTCGGAGATCGGTTTTTCCTCTCCCACCCGTCTGGAAAACGGGAAATTGTTCATCCATATCGATGAGTTGGCCGAACTGTTGCAATCCGATCCCAACATCGGGGATGTCCGGTTCGAGATTGCCCGTCCCGGGGAATCGGTCCGGATCATTCCCGTCAAGGACGTCATCGAACCCCGGTTGAGCCTGATCCCGGGGTATCCGGGTTTTCCCGGAGTGCTTTCCGCATGGGATCCGGACGCCGGCGGGGTTCCCTCCGGGGAGATCGCGTCGCTGTCCGGGATGGTCGTGACCACCGTGGGATCGATCGTGGGCTTCCAGGAAGGGTTGATCGACATGTCCGGCCCGGGCGCCCGGTACTCGCTCTTTTCCGGAAAGCTCCACCTGGTGCTGGACATCACCGTGAAGGAGGGGACGAAGCGGCACGATCACGAAAAAACGGTCCGGATGGCCGGGATCAAGGCCTCCGATTACATCGCCAGGTCCGTCCTGAACGGGCCGCTGCCCTCCGGCAGCAGGGAAACCCTGACCAACCCGGAATATCCCGGCTCCCCCGGTTCCCCGAAACGCGCCGGGCGAAACGGGTTGCCCCGGATCGCCTACCTGTACATGCTCCAGTCGCAGGGCCTGCTGCACGACACCTACTATTGCGGGGTGGATGTCAAGACGATGCTGCCCCGGCGGATCGTGCCGACGGAAGTGCTGTTCGGCGCCATCGTCTCCGGAAATTGCGTCTCGGCGTGCGACAAGAACACGACCTATCATCAGCAGAACAACCCCATCATCCTCGAGCTCCTGCGCAGGCACGGGACGGACTGGGATTTCGTCGGCTGCGTCATCACCAACGAGAACGTCACGCTGGGGGACAAGCAGCGGTCGTCCACGCTGTCGGCCGAGCTCATCGCCTCGCTCTCTCCCGACGGCGTCATCGTTTCCAAGGAGGGGTTCGGCAACCCCGACGCCGATCTCATGATGAACTGCTCCAAGATCGAGGCGCACGGCATCAAGACGGTCCTGCTCACCGACGAATTCGCGGGACAGGACGGCGCCTCGCAATCGCTGGTCGACAGCCACCCGAAGGCCGACGCGATCGTGTCCACCGGAAACGCCAACGAAGTGATCGTGCTTCCGCCGCTGGAAAAGGTGATCGGAGACGACCGCGTCATCACGGAGCTGGCCGGCGGCTCCAACAAATGCCGCCTTCCGGGCGGCAGCGTCGCCATCGAGCTGCAGGCGCTCATCGGGTCCACCAACCAGCTGGGTTTCGAAAGAATATCCTCGAGGTTCAAATAGATGGCCGCGACCTCCCGAAACAGGAAAACCCGGATCGTCCATTACGTGAACCAGTTCTTCGGGGGCGTGGGCGGCGAAGAGAAGGCCGACTGCGAGCCCTTCACGATCCAGGGTCCGCAGGGACCCGGCCGCCTCCTGGAGAAGATGTTCCGCGAGGAGAACGCGGACGTCGAAATCGTCGCCACGGTCGTCTGCGGCGACAGCTATTTCGCCGACAACCAGGAAAAGGTCCTTCGGGAACTGATTCCCGCGATCCAGGGACACCGTCCGGATCTGGTCGTCGCCGGGCCGGCGTTCAATGCCGGACGATACGGAATGGCCTGCGGCGCGATCTGCCAGGTTTTGGAGCCGCTGGGCATTCCTTCCGTCACCGCCATGTACAAGGAGAACCCGGGGGTGGACCAGTACCGGAAGACGGTTCTGATCGTCGAATCCGCCAACAACGTGACCGGCATGGAAGATGCGGTCCGGAAGATGGTCCGGCTCTGCATCAAGAGGCTGCGCGGGGAGGAGATCGAGTTCCCCAAGGCCGAAGGGTGCTTCGAGCAGGGCATCCGGAAGAATTATTTCCATGAGGAGCCGGCCTACCGGCGCGCCATAGACATGCTTCTTCGGAAGATCCACGGGGAGCCGTTCGACACCGAATATCCGATCCCCTTTTTCGACCGTGTCGAGCCGCGGCCGGCCCTTGCCGACCTGAAGGGGATAACGATCGCCCTGGTCACCTCCGGCGGCATCGTACCCAAGGGAAATCCGGACCATATCGAAAGCTCGAGCGCCTCCAAGTACGGGAAATATTCCCTGGAGGGACTGGAGACGCTGGATGCCAAAACCCATCAGTCCGCGCACGGCGGATACGACAACACCTATGCCAACGAGGATCCCAACCGGGTGCTTCCCATCGACATGATGAGGGAGCTGGAAAAGGAGCTGGGGTTCAAGCCGCACCCGTGGTATTACGCCACCGTGGGAAACGGGACCTCGGTGGACAACGCCCGGAAATTCGCGAAGGAGATCGCGGTCGAGCTGATCCGGGACGGAGTCCAGGCCGTCATCCTCACTTCCACTTGAGGAACATGCACTCGTTGCGGGGCAACGATGGCAAAAGAGATCGAGAGGGCGGGGATTCCGGTGGCTCACGTGTGCTCCATCATCACCATATCGCAGACCGTGGGGGCCAACAGGATCGTTCCGGCCGTCGCCATACCCCATCCGCTGGGAAACCCCAAGCTCCCGCTGGCGGAAGAGAAAGAGCTGCGGCGGAACCTGTTGAAGAAAGCGTTTGCCGCGCTCCAGACACCCGTCGAAGAGCAGACCGTCTTTTCATGACACCGGCCAACGACGGGGATCCATCCGGATGAGCATGGGAGAGCATCTCGTCGAGGTCGGCGAGGGGGATTTCGAGAAAGAGGTGGTGGAGTCGGGGATTCCCGTTCTCGTGGACTTCTTCACTCCTCCATGCGCCCCCTGCAAGGCCCTCGTTCCCGTCCTGGAGCGGGCGGCCAGGAAATTCCCGAACGTCAAGGTCGTCAAGGTCAACGCCTGGAACAGCCAGGGCCTTTGTGCCCGGTTCAAGATCGTGGGTGTTCCGGCGCTTCTGTTTTTCAAGGGCGGACAAAACGTTCTCCGGATCGACGGGTTCGACGACTCAACCGAAAAACAGATCGAAGACCGCTTGAACGATATCCTGGGGAACTGATGTGATTGCAAGCCAGGTCATCATCCAGGCATGTGCCAATATCCTCGTTCATCTTCCCGATTTCGTACGTCACGGCTCCAAGCCATCCAGAGAGATAAAGAAGCATCCGGACCTCGAGGAAAAAATAAAAGGTCGTTTACGTACCTTTGAGGAAGCCGTGCGCTACGCCCCCAATCAGGTCTTCATCGGAAACATGGAGCCGGACGCGCTTCGATCGCTGGAAAAGCCGTGGTTCCGACATCTCCTGAATCGTGACGGCGCGTTCGGCCGGACCGGCCCGTTCGGGGAGATCATGCCCCAGGAGGAGTTCTACGCTCTCCTGAAGGCGGCGACGGACGAATCCTCCTACGACCTGGTCTGGCTGGAAAACCGTTTTCTGAAGGAAATCGCTCTGCCGGCGATCGCCGATCATCCCCTGTGCCGATCCGACGATCTGCTTCAGAAGTTGCGCCATGGCAAAAGCGGAGAGGAAATACGGAAGAAAATAGACCTGGACCATTCGGTGCCTCTCTACCATCAGGGTGCCCTGATCGGCTGTTTTCAGAGGCATCATGACGAGGACGAATCGCTTGCGGCCCTCGTGCTGATGGAGAATCTGATGACCAAGGCTTCGGCGTTTCTGGCGCTCCGGCATCTGCTGGACCGTTCGAAATGCGATGCATCGGAGATCGATTTCATCATCAGCTGTTCGGAGGAGGCAGCCGGCGACCGGTATCAGCGGGGCGGTGGCAACCTGGCCCGCGCCATCGGCGAAATGGCCGGGTGCCGCAGCGCCATCTCCTGCGACGTCAAATCCTTCTGCGTCGGCCCCCATTACGGCATTCTCCACGCGGCCGCTCTGGTCAAGGCCGGGTTGTTCCGAAAGGTGGCCGTCGTGGCCGGGGGGTCGCTCGCCAAGCTGGGGATGAAATTCCAGGGGCATCTCGATAAAGACATGCCGGTTCTGGAAGACCTGATCGGGGGAGTGGCCTTCCTGGTGACCGAAGACGACGGCTACTCGCCCATCCTTCGGCTCGATCTGCTGGGGAAATACCCGATCGGCGCGGGAGGGTCGCAGCAGCGCATCCAGGAGAGCCTGATCCTGGAGCCGCTGAAGGCCCACGGATTGAAATTGACGGACATCGACCGTTATGCCACCGAACTGCAGAATCCGGAGATCACGCTGCCGATCGGCCAGGACGACATCCCCCTGAAGAACTACCGGCTGATCGCGGCACTGGCCGTCCAGCAGAAAGAGATCGAAAAGTCCCAGATGAACGAATTCATCGAAAAACGGGGGCTGGTCGGCTTTGCGCCGACGCAGGGGCACATCCCCGCCGGCGTTTCCTATATCGCGCACGGAATCCGGGAAATCCTGGAAGGGAAGAAAAAGCGTATCATGATCGTAGCCAAAGGGAGCCCGTTCCTGACCCGGATGACGAACCTGTCGGACGGTCTGTCTCTCGTGCTGGGGGAAAATCCGAAACGTGCAGAGGAGGGGAGCAATGCTTGAAGGGAAAAAAGTGATCGCCTTCGGGGACGGCCAGGAGATCAAGGCCGAGTCGCTGAAAAGGTGCCTGGAGGCGGCCGGGGCGCAGGTCATACTGGTCCGGGATGCCTGTTTCGTCTGAACGGCCGCCCTGGCGCTTGACTCGGTGAGTCAGGAAGAGATCAAGAAGGCGGCGGATGAACATACGTCGGAGAACCTGATCGTGGTGTGGGGTGTCACCAACGAGCAATATCTCGAAATCGGCTCCCGGACGGTCATGGAGGGCGACCCCAGCTGGTCCGGCCCTTTGGCGGGAGAAGGTCTTCATCTGAAGGTCTTCCATGTTTTGGAACCGGGAATCAAGGATCATATTCCGCAGGAAGTGTACGACGAAGAGCTGATGCTTCTGGAGCTTGCGGTCGGCGACGAAAAGATCGGGAAAACGATTGCCATGATGGAGGGGTTCCGCGCGCAGCCGGTGACCCGGTAAGTCGGTTTCGTCTCAGGAACTGCCGCGTTTCGTTTTATCGAGGATGCCGTGCGGGACGCTCTCGAACGCATCCTGGAATGTCTTCTCGGGCTCCGTCAGGCGATCCCTTTCGCGACTCCCCCCGGAACCGGTTATTTTTCGGAGCACGCTCCTGCAGGACACCCCAGGGGTTGCGTTCGTTCCACGAGTCGGACATCCTTCCGATACAGGAGGACTCCCATGCCGCTTTCGCCCTGGAAGAAGCTCTCGGAGTCGGTTCTGTTCCGGAACCCCTACTGGACCTA
>MGPV01000003.1:0-2340 GCA_001797615.1 Deltaproteobacteria bacterium GWC2_65_14 | reverse complement strand
TCGGGAAAGCCCGGCGAGTATCACTACGTCCACACGAACGGCTCTTCCATGGTCGTCCCGGTCGCGGGGGACGGCCGCCTGCTGCTGGTGAACCAGTACCGCTACCTGCTGGGAAAGGAAAGCGCGGAGTTTCCCTGCGGAAGCGTCAAGGACGGCTCGACCCACGAGGAGACGGCGAGGCAGGAGCTTTCGGAGGAGACCGGTTATTCCGCGGGGATCCTGGTCCCGGCGGGGGTGTTCAACCCCTTCAACGGGGTCACTGACGAGATGTGCCGGGTCTACGTGGCGAGGGATCTTCGGTTCGTCGGGGGGACGCCGGACGAAACGGAGGAGTTCGAGCTTCTCCGGCTGACCCCCGCCGAAGTCGAGGCGCGAATCCGGTCGGGCGCCATCTGGGACGGAATGACGATCGCCGCCTGGTGTATCGCCAGCGACTCCCTGCGGCCTTAGGGCAATCCAGGAAGACCCCGGTTGATCCAGGAGCCAGGGGAAGGTGTTGGGGATGGTATGATGCCCGTGAGGCAAGCGCCTGCGGGGAACGCGCCCATGTCCCGAAACGTCCTGGTGATCGAAGACGACAAGGATATCGCCCGCCTGCTCGACCTGCATCTGAAAGACGAGGGGTATTCGGTGACCGTCGTGTCCGACGGGAAGGCCGGACTTCGGCAGGCGCTCGCCAAACCGTACGACCTCGTCATCCTCGACCTCATCCTCCACCGCAGGCTCGCCGGGGCGGTGGAGGGCTTTGGGCTGGTCATCGCCCGCAGGATCCTCGAGCTGCACGGAAGCTATCTTTCGGCCGAAAGCGCGGTCGGCGCCGGGTCGACGTTCGAATTCACCCTACAGACCGCGCCTCCTTCCACCACCAGTATCTAAGCCGCATTTTCCGCCTCGTTTTCCGTGATCAAAACGTGATCTTGCCGTGACAAGGGTGTGATCCCGGTCCGTCAGCATGAAAGTCACGGGGCGGGCGAAGCGGGACCTTCCCCGGTTACATCTTTACAGAGGAGAAGATCCCGCGAGGGAGCAGCAGGAAGGGGAGCCGCGACGCGAAATCGGCATCCGCGGCGAAGAGGGAGGTAGAGTCGAAATGGAAAAAACGTTGACGGTAAGGATGGGAAGGGGAGAGTTCCTCAGGTACGGCGCGCTTCTGGCGGGAGGGACCTTGATGGGTCTCGCGTTCCCGCGCGGCACGGCACGCGGTACGGATGGTTCGCCGGCCGGCACGGACATGAAGGGGATGGCGCCGCAGAAGATCAAACTCTATTCCTCTGCGCAGGAGGGGTATGTCATGGCGGAGAAAGTCCACAAGACGGAGCAGGAGTGGAAGGAGATCCTTTCGTCCGAGCAGTTCCAGGTCACCCGGAAGAAGGGAACCGAGAGGGCGTTCACCGGGAAGTACCTGGACCACCACGAGAAGGGGATCTATGGGTGCGTCTGTTGCGGGAACGACCTGTTCCGATCGGAGACCAAGTACGAATCCGGAACCGGATGGCCGAGCTTCTATGAGCCGGTCGCCGCGGAGAACGTGCACACCGAGAAGGACACCGGCTGGTTCATGACGCGGATCGAGGTCCTCTGCAGCCGGTGCGACGCCCACCTGGGGCATGTCTTCCCCGACGGCCCGAAGCCGACCGGGCTTCGCTACTGCATCAATTCGGTCTCGCTGGCCTTCGCGAAGCCGGAGAAGACGGGAAAGTGAGGGGGATCATGTCCAGGCCTGCGGTACTTTGGATCACCCTATTGCTGGCGCTGACCGCGGCGGCCGCGGTCGCAACGGAAAAAGACAGGGGGATGAGCACGATGGAGAAGGCAACCGGAAAACCGGAGAAGGCGACCTTCGCCGGCGGCTGCTTCTGGTGCATGGAGGCGCCGTTCGACACCCTTCCCGGAGTGATCTCGGTCACCGTCGGGTACATCGGCGGGACCGTGGAGAATCCGACCTACGAGCAGGTCTCCGCGGGGGCGACCGGCCACACCGAAGCGGTCCAGATCGTCTACGACCCCTCCAGGACCGGCTACGCACAGCTGCTGGAGATCTTCTGGCGCAACATCGACCCGACGGTCAAGGACCGGCAATTCTGCGACGTGGGGTCCCAGTACCGATCCGGCATCTTCACCCACAGCGAGGAGCAGCGGATGCTGGCGGAGAAGTCGAAGGAGGCGCTCGAGAAGAGCAAGCCGTTCCAGGGGTCGATCTTCACGGAAGTCACGGCCGCGGGGCCGTTCTACATGGCGGAGGAGTATCACCAGCACTACTACAAGAAAAACCCGATCCGCTACACCTTCTACCGCACCTCGTGCGGCCGCGACGGACGCCTCAAGCAGTTGTGGGGGAAG
>MGPV01000002.1 GCA_001797615.1 Deltaproteobacteria bacterium GWC2_65_14 | reverse complement strand
GTCTGGGAAGTCCGGGAGGGATCGGTCCGGCGCTACCTGTTCGATCCGGCCTCCGTGGGCTTTCCGTATGTCCCGCTCCAGTCGATCCGGGGAGGGGATCCCTCGCAGAACGCCGCGATCCTGAGGGATGTGCTCTCGGGCGTCCCCGGCCCTGCCCGCCAGTCGGTGGTGCTCAACGCCGCATTCGCGATCGTGGCGGGGGGGAAGGCGGAGGATATCCGCGAGGGGATCGCCGCCGCGGAGCGATCCATCGACAGCGGAACGGCCCTGATGAAGCTTGAAGCGTTTCTTTCAATTCTTGGTGTGAACTCCTTATGAAAAAAGGAATATCCAAACATCTTGAGGAGATCGTCGCCGGCGTCCGAAAAGATCTCGACGGAAGGAAGAAGGTCGTCCCCTTTTCGGATCTGGTGAGGCGGGCGGGGGAAATGGGACCCCGGCGGGAGATCCGGACCCGGCTGACCCGGCGGCCCGGGATCATCGCGGAGGTGAAGCGGGCCTCCCCGTCGAAGGGGTGGATCCGCAAGGAACTGGATGCCGCTTCCACCACCAGGCTCTACGCGGAAGCCGGGGCATGCGCGGTGTCGGTACTGACCGAGAGCCGGTTCTTCGGGGGGAGCCTGGCCGATCTTCAGGCCGCCTCCGCGGCCTCGGGAGAAACCCCCGTGCTGAGGAAGGACTTCCTGCTCGACGAGTATATGCTGGCCGAAGCCCGGGCGCACGGGGCCGACATGGCGCTGCTGATCGTCGCGGTGCTTCGGACCAATACCGGGAGGATGGTCCGGGCGGCCAGGGAGTATGGGATGGAGCCCCTGGTCGAGGTGCACGACGAGGAGGAGCTGGCGATCGCCGCGGATGCGGGCGCGACGATCGTGGGGATCAACAACCGGGACCTGGCGACCCTGCGGGTCGACCTCCGCACCTCGGAGCGGCTTCTTCCGAAGGTTCCGGTCGGGGCGATCCGGGTCGTCGAGAGCGGGATCTCCTCGGCGGGCGATGTCCGCCGCTTCATGCAACTGGGGGCCGACGCCTTCCTCGTGGGAGAGGCGCTGGTCCGCGCGAAAGACCCGGCCCTTGCGATACGGAATCTCTTGCTGGAAGCCATACCACCGGAACGGGAAAAGGAGGGAAGCGAATGGAAACGAAGATCGTCCTGAAGGACTCGGAAATCCCGAAGACCTGGTACAACATCATGGCCGACATGCCCAACCCTCCGGCGCCCGTCCTGCACCCGGGCACCGGGAAGCCGGTCACCCCGGACGACCTGCTCCCGCTCTTCCCGATGGCGCTCATCGAGCAGGAGGTGTCGTCCCAGCGGCACATCCCGATCCCGGAGGAGGTCCGGAAGATCTACGCGCTGTGGAGGCCGACCCCGATGTACCGGGCGACCCGGCTCGAGCAGGCGATCGGGACGAAATCGAAGATCTTCTACAAGTACGAAGGGAACAGCCCCGCGGGGAGCCACAAGCCGAACACCTCCATCCCGCAGGCCTTCTACAACAAGATGGCCGGTCGGAAGCGGATCGCCACCGAGACGGGCGCGGGGCAGTGGGGGTCGGCGCTGGCGCTTGGCGCCTGCTTCTTCGGCCTCGAGGCGAAAGTCTACATGGTGAAGGTCAGCTACCACCAGAAGCCTTACCGCCGGATGCTCATGGAGTCCTTCGGAGCGACGGTCGTCCCCTCCCCGAGCACGGACACCCAGTCCGGTCGGCAGATCCTGGCTGCGAACCCGGATTCGCCGGGCTCCCTCGGGATCGCGATCAGCGAGGCGGTCGAGGATGCCGCGACCCGCGAGGACACCAGCTACTCCCTCGGGTCGGTGCTGAACCATGTTCTGCTCCACCAGACGGTGATCGGGCTGGAGTGCGTCGAGCAGATGAAGATCGCGAACGCCTACCCGGACGTGGTGATCGGATGCTGCGGCGGGGGAAGCAACATGGCCGGGATCGGGTTCCCCTTCCTGCGGGACAAGATCGCCGGATCCAGGAACCCCCGGGTGATCGCCGTGGAACCCGCCTCCTGTCCGACCCTGACCAAGGGGGTCTACGCCTACGACTTCGGCGACACCGCGAAGCTGACCCCCCTGGTGAAGATGTACACCCTGGGGCACGATTTCGTACCGGCCGGGATCCACGCCGGCGGGCTTCGGTACCACGGCGACTCTCCCCTGGTGAGCCAGCTCTGCCACGAAGGGCTGATCGAGGCCCAGGCCTACCCGCAGATCGTGGTCTTCGAGAGCGCGCTGACCTTCGCCCGCTCGGAGGGTCTCCTTCCCGCGCCGGAGTCGGCCCACGCCGTCCACTCGGCGATCGTGGAGGCGAAACGCGCCGACGAGGAGGGAAAGGCGAAGACGATCCTGTTCAACCTGAGCGGGCACGGGTTCTTCGACCTGGCGGCCTACGACGACTTCCTGGCCGGCCGGCTCGTGGATCACGAGCACCCGGAAAGCCAGATCCGGGAGGCGCTGGCCCGGCTGCCGAACGTCGGGGCATAACCCCCCCGGGGGAGGGGACGGAGAGGAGATGTTCCGGATCAAGATCTGCGGGGTCACCTCCCCCCTGGACGCGGAAACCGCATGCGGGGCGGGGGCGGACGCCGTGGGAATCAATTTTTTCCCGGGGTCGGTCCGGTACGTTCCTGCGGACCGGGCCGCCCCGATCCTGGAGGCGATCCGCGGGAAGGCGGTTCCTGTCGGAGTGTTCGTGAACGAACGGCCCGAAACGATCGGCGCGGTCTGCCGGTCGCTCGGGATCGAGGTGGTCCAGCTCTCCGGGAAGGAAACGGCCGAGGATGCGGCCCGGATTTCCTTCCGTCTCCTGAAGGCGGTGCACTGGGGAGGGGCGGGAGGACTGGCCTCCTTCCGGGGATACCCCTGCGAGGCGTTCCTTCTCGACGCGGCCGTCCCGGGGGCGTACGGTGGAACGGGAGAGCCCCTCGACTGGGAATTGCTCGGAAAGGAATGCGGCGGGCCGCGGATCCGGTTCGGGGGGGAGGAGTCCGGAAAGCGGTGGCTCCTGGCCGGAGGGCTCACCCCGGAGAACGTCGAGAGGGCGATCCGTCTCGCCCGGCCCTACGGGGTGGATGTCGCCGGAGGGGTCGAGGAAGCGCCGGGGAGGAAGGATCCCGGGAAGGTCCGGCGGTTCGTGGAGAATGCGAGGAGGGGATTCGGCAGTGAAGGTGCGCAACCGTAGGCGGTGGCCGGACAGGTCGGGGCACTACGGCCCATTCGGGGGGCGGTACGTCGCGGAGACGCTCATGACCGCCCTGATCGACCTGGAGAAGGCCTACCGGGATGCCCTCCGGGATCGCGGATTCCGGAGGGAGCTGGCCGGGCTCCTCCGGGAATATGCCGGGCGACCGACCCCGCTGACCTTCGCCGGGCGGCTCACGGAGAAGGCCGGCGGGGCGAAGCTCTACCTGAAGCGGGAGGATCTCGCCCACACCGGTTCCCACAAGATCAACAACACCCTGGGACAGGGACTGCTCGCCCGCCGGATGGGGAAGCGGCGGATCATCGCCGAGACCGGCGCCGGCCAGCACGGCGTGGCCACCGCCACCGTCTGCGCGAAGATGGGGATCGCCTGCGACGTATACATGGGGTCGGAGGACATGCGCAGGCAGGAACTGAACGTCTTCCGCATGCGCCTCCTGGGGGCAAAGGTCATTCCGGTGGAATCCGGCAGCCGGACTCTCAAGGACGCGATGAACGCGGCGCTGCGCGACTGGGTGACGAATGTCCGGACGACTTACTATCTCATCGGCTCGACGGCGGGTCCCCACCCGTATCCGATGATCGTCCGGGATTTCCAGTCGGTCATCGGGCGGGAGGCGCGGAAGCAGTTCCGGGAGGCGGAGGGAAGGCTCCCCACGGCGATCGTGGCATGTGTGGGGGGGGGAAGCAATTCCCTGGGGATCTTCCATCCTTTTCTCGGGAGGAAGGAGGTCCGTCTCTACGGGGTCGAGGCGGCGGGGCTGGGGCTTTCCTCCGGACGGCACGGCGCCACGCTGTCGAAGGGGGAGGTGGGGGTCCTGCACGGCAGCAAGTCGTACGTCCTGCAGGATCGGGACGGGCAGATCCGCGAGGCCCACTCGATCTCCGCCGGACTCGACTACCCGGGGGTCGGCCCCGAGCACGCCTTCCTGAAATCCACCGGGCGCGCCGCCTACGTGTCGGTCACGGACCGGCAGGCGCTGGCAGGGTTCGACCTGCTGACGCGGTACGAGGGGATCCTGCCCGCCCTGGAATCCTCGCACGCGGTCGCATTCGGGGTGCGTCTCGCGCGGAAGATGAAGCGGTCCGAAACGGTCCTCGTCAACCTGTCGGGCCGCGGGGACAAGGACATCGCAATCCTTTCCGGGAAAACGGGGGCGGGACATGTCCCGGATTGAGGATCTCTTCTCCGGGCTGCGGCGATCGGGGGGGAAAGCGCTGGTGGTGTACCTGACCGCGGGGGACCCCGCCCCGGACCGCTCTCTCGCATATATTTTCGCGGCGGCGGAAGGAGGAGCGGATATAATCGAGGTGGGGATTCCGTTTTCGGATCCCACGGCGGACGGCCCGACGATCCAGGCGGCCGCGGGAAGGGCGCTGGCCGCGGGGATGACCGTGGGAGGGGCGCTGTCTCTGGTTTCCTCGTTCCGGGAGAGGCATGGAACCCCCGCGGTGCTGTTCGGGTACTACAACCCCTTTCTCCGCTACGGGGTCGGGGCATTCTGCAGGGACGCCGTGCGGGCGGGCGCGGACGGGGTTCTCGTCGTGGACCTCCCGGTGGAGGAATCGGGCGAGATGGCCCCCGAGGCGAGACGGGCCGGGCTGGACTGGATTCCGCTGGTGGCTCCCACAAGCGGCCCGGAGCGGGTGCGACGCGCCTCCCGGTCGGGGTCCGGATTCCTGTATATGATCTCGGTGACTGGGATCACGGGGGTCCGGAAGTCCTTTCCTCCCGGAATGGCGGCCTGGGCAGGAGAGGTGAGGAAACATTCCCGGCTGCCGGTGGCGATCGGGTTCGGCGTTTCCACGCCGGCAATGGCGCGTTCCGCCGCAAGGCTGGCGGACGCCGTCGTGGTGGGAAGCGCCTGCGTGCAAATCGTGGAGCGTCACGGGTCCTCGCGGACCGGGCCGGACGCCCTCCGGCGATTCGTCCGGTCGCTCAAAACGGCGATGAGGTGAACGTCCATGGCGATACGGCTGTTCCGGAGAAAGGACGACGGGGACAAGAAGATCCGCACCCCGGAAGGGATGTGGATCAAGTGCGCCGCCTGCCTCGAGATCATCTACAAGCCCGAGGTGGAGCGAAACCTGAACGTATGCCCGAAGTGCAACTACCATTTCCGGATCCCGGCCGTGGAGCGGATCCGGTCGGTGGTCGACGAGGGGTCGTTCCAGGAGTTCGGGGATGATTTCGAGTCGGTGGACATGCTCGGGTTCACGGACACGAAGAAATACACAGACCGCCTGAAGGAGGCCCGGAAGAAGACCGGGCGGAAGGAGGCGGTGATCACCGGGAACGCGCGGATCCACGGGATCGAGGTCGTGCTCTCGGTCCTCGACTTCGAGTATCTCGGCGGATCGATGGGGTGCGTGGTCGGGGAGAAGATCGCGGTGGCGGCCGAGACGGCGCTGGAGGAAAAGCGTCCGCTGCTCGTGTTCAGCGCCTCCGGGGGGGCGAGAATGCAGGAGGGGACCCTCTCGCTGATGCAGATGGCCAAGACGAGCGTGGCGCTGGCCCGGCTTTCGGACGCGAAGATCCCGTTCCTCAGCGTGATGACCGATCCCACGACCGGGGGTGTCGCGGCCAGCTTCGCGATGCTGGGGGATATCATCATCTCCGAACCGCGGGCCCTCATCGGATTCGCGGGTCCCCGCGTGATCGAGCAGACGATCAAGCAGAAGCTTCCGGAGGGATTCCAACGGGCCGAGTTCCTCCTGGAGCACGGGATGATCGACATGATCGTCGAGCGGACACGGCTCAAGGCCACCCTCGCCCAGACTCTGCGCTTCCTCGGGGCCTCCAACGGGAAATGAGGAGCGTCCGGGGACCGGGTGGACGGGACCACATCCGCCCGGGCCTCGAGCGGATCCACGAGGCCCTGGAGCGGACCGGGCATCCCGAGCGCGCCTTCCGGACCATCCACATCGCGGGCACGAACGGAAAGGGATCGACCGCCCGCTTCTGCGAGTCGATCCTTCGGAGCCTTCTGCCGGGCCCGATCGGGCTCTACACGTCGCCTCACCTGCTGTCGCCGAACGAGAGAATCCGGGTTTCCGGAAAGGAGATCCCGGCCGGACGGCTCGATGAGGCCCTGGAAACGTCCTCCGCGGTCTCCCGTGAGGTGGAGGCGGCGACCGGCGAGCCCCTTTCCTGGTTCGAGGAAATGACCTGGGTCGCCTGCGACTGGTTCCGGACCGCCGGCGTCACGCTGGCCATCCTGGAAACCGGGCTCGGGGGAAGCTGGGATGCGACCTCGGCATGCCTGCCGGAGGTGAGCGTCATCACGACGGTGGGGATCGACCACCGGGAATGGCTGGGTGGGACGATCCCGCGGATCGCGGCGGAGAAGTCGGGGATCCTCCGCAGGGGGGTCCCCGCGGTGATCGGCCTCCTCCGACCCTCCGCGCGAAGGGTTGTGCTGCGGAAGGCCCGCGAGACCGGATCCCCCGTCTGGGAGATGGGGCGGGACATCTTCTGGGAGGAGTCGTCCCGGGGGCGGATCACGGTCCGGCTCCCCGGAGGCGTTTCGGTGCGCGAGGCGAAGCCCGGGATGGAGGGAACCTTCCAGAGAGACAACGCCGCCCTCGCCTGCGCCGCGGCGTGGCGGGCGGCCGCTGTCCGCGGGGTGTCCGTCCTCCGCTTCGAGCGGGCCGCCCGGGAGGGTCTCGAGGCGGCGCGCTTCCCGGGCAGGTTTTCCCCGATCCCGGGAAAGGAGAACCGGGGGGTCCTGGTGGACGGGGCTCACAACCCGGACGCGGCGGCGGCCCTCGCACGGGAGCTTGGACCCCGCGGGTCGAATCCCCGCACGATCGCCCTCTGGAGCATGCTGCAGGAGAAGGATGCCGGGGGATTCGTCCGGGCCCTCACGCACGCGATCGACGGGTGGGTCGCCTACCCGATGGAGCAGGAGCGTGCGGCCTCGTTGGCCGACCTGGCGGAGGTTCTTCGGGCCAGCAGGGTGGAATGGATGGGAAGCATGGGGTTCCGGGAGGGGTGGAACATCGCCCGAAGCTGGGCGGGGCGAAGCGGCAGGGTCATCGTCTGCGGGTCGCTCATGGCGGTCGGAGACGCCTATCGGCACCGGGTCGGGAGGCTCCAGTGACCGGAAGGCGGATGGGGGCGGCCGCTCTGGCCGTGATCGTGGTGGCGGTTCTCCTGTGCCCCTTTCGCACGGCGCTCTCCGAGGAACGGAAACCGGGGGGATCCCTTCTTCCGGCGGATCTGGCCTCGGGGCTTGCCCTGGGGGGGCCGGTGAACCTTTCGGCGGACACGATCGAATACAACGAGGAGACCGGAGTCGCCGTCGCGGAAGGGAACGTGGAAGTGGGGTTCGGGAAACGGCTCGTCCGCGCCGACAGGATCCGGTTCGACGCCGGAACCGGTGAGGCCGAATTCGCCGGGCATGTCCGGTATGAAGACAGCGGGGACGAGTTCTCCTTCGACCGGATCGTCCTGAACATCCGCAGCGAGATGGGCGTTCTCCACAACGGCAGCATCCGGATCCGCACGAACGACTATCGGATCTCCAGCGAGCGTTTCGAAAAGACCGGCCCACGGACCTTCCTCATCCGGAAAGGCACGCTGACCACCTGTCCCTGCGAGGACGAGCCGGACTGGAAATTCAAGATCGGGCGATCGCGCGTCACCCTGGACGGATATGCCGTGGCCAAGGACGTCACCTTCCATGTCAAGGGGGTCCCGGTGCTGTGGCTCCCCTGGGGCGCTTTTCCCGTGAAGCTGACCCGGCAGAGCGGACTTCTCGTCCCTTCCTTCTCGCGGTCGCCGTCGAAGGGGTACTCTTTCCTGCTGCCGTACTACTGGGCGGTCTCCCGGTGGAGCGACGCGACGCTTTCCCTGGAAGCGATGAGCCGGAGAGGATACCGGCCGGAGGCGGAGTACCGGTTCGTCCTGAACCGCGAGTCCGAGGGGGCGGCGCGCGCTTCGTGGTTCCGGGACAATCTCACCGGCGACGACCGGTACCGGATCTACGGCGAAAACCGGTTCCGCCACGCGGAGGAGTTCACGGCGAACGCCCGCTGGGATATCCGGTCCGACGACCGGTATTACGAGGATCTCGTCGAGGAGGATGTCTTGCGGACGGGCCGGCATACCCCGTCGAGGGGTTTCGGATCCCGACAGGGTCCGCATGACGCGCATGCACTGTCCGTGGTCTGGGTCCAGGACAACCAGGGGACTCCGGACGACAACACGGTACAGCGCCTTCCGGAATACGCCTTCACCCTGCTGCCCCGGACGCTTGGAGGGAGCCGGTTCGAGGGTTCGCTGGACCTGTCGGCGGCTTATTTCTACCGGACCTTCGGAGACCGGGAGGTCCGGGGGAGAGGGCTGGCCACGCTGTCCCGCGCCGTCGAGATCTACCCGTCCGTCTCCCTGGTTCCCTACGGATCGATCGAATTCTACGAGTCGCTCCCCACGTCCGACAGGTCCGGGACCGAGCAGGCGGGGAGGGCGCTGCCGACGGCAGGCGCCACCCTGGAGATGGATCTCCGGCGGGATTATATCTCCGCGGGGGGAAAGAGATTCATCCACCAGGTCAGCCCGGTCGCGGCCTTCCGCTGGGTTCCGCAGGTCGATCAGTCGAGGATCCCCCTCACCGAGTACTGGTCCCGGGTGGGCGCGCAGAACCAGTTCACCTTTACCCTGACCCAGCGGGTCCTCCGCACGGAAAAGCGGGGTCCCTTCGAGATGGCGTTCCTCGAACTCTCCTGGGCGGTCGACGCCCGGAAGAGAAACCCATCCGTTTCGCCGTACGTGGATCCTTTTTCCCCCTATGTACGGGTCCTGAGGGACCAGATCGACCTGGTCTCCGGAACCGGAACGACCGACGGCAGAACGGACACGACGTCGGACATTTTCGGAAGGTTCTTCGTCGCCCCGGCCGCGGGGTGGAAGATCACGGGGGAGACGCTGTTCGACCCCGGGGAGGGGGATTTCACGATCGCCGCGGCGGGAGCCGAATACCGGCGGGACCCGGAGAACGCGGCCCTGCTGGAGTACCGGACCTCGCGAGGCCTGACGGAGGATCTTCACGGGGTATTCGCTTATCGGCCGTTCCGGTTTCTGGGGTTGAATGCGTCCGCGATCTATTCCTTGAAGTATGCGGAGTTGACCGAAGGGTCGGCCGGGGTCACGCTGTATCCCCGCAGCGACTGCTGGAGCATCGGGTTCGTCGCGGAAAAGAAGACGAGGCCCGACGAAACCGGGTACAAGGTGATGTTTTCCCTGAAGGGGGTCGGGTCGATATGACGGGGAGAAGGATCCTGGTCACGGGGGGGAAGGGACTCCTGGGAAGCGAGATCGCCGACCTGTTCTCCCGGGAATGCCGTGTGCTCCTCACGGACAGGGAGGAGTGCGACGTAACCGATATCGATTCGGTCCGCCGGCTCGCCAGGGAGTTTCGGCCGGAGATCGTCCTCCATTGCGCCGCCTACACGGCGGTCGACCGCGCGGAAGGGGACCGTGAGGCGGCGTTTGCCCTGAACGAGGGGGGGACCCGGAATGTCGCACGCGTATCCCGGGAGGCGGGGGCCCTCCTGGTCACGTACGGAACGGACTACATCTTCGACGGGACCTCGGGAAGGCCCTACGCGGAAGAGGATCCCCCCAATCCTCTCTCCGTGTACGGGAAGAGCAAGCTCGCGGCGGAGCGGGCCCTTGCGGAGGAGAATCCGGAAAGGCTCCTCATCCGGACCCAATGGCTCTTCGGCGTTCACGGGCCCAATTTCATCGCCTCGATCCTCAGGAAGGCCGCGCAGGACGGAACCTTGCGCGTGGTGACCGACCAGGTCGGATCCCCGACATACGCCCGGGACCTCGCGGCGGCCACGCGGAACCTCCTCGAGGCGGGAGCGCGCGGGATCTATCACTTCTCCAACGAGGGGCAGACCAGCTTCCACGACTACGCCCTGTTCCTCCTCGAGGAGTCGGGGCATCGGCGCGTCCGCGTCGAGCCGACGACCTCGGCTGACCTTCCGCGGGAGATCTACCCGGCGTCCCGCCCCGCCCGTTGTGTCCTGTCGAAGGAAAAGTACTCCCGCGCGACGGGGAAGGCTCCCCGTCCATGGAAGGATGCCGTCCGCGAATTCCTCGGTATCCTTCGGGAGGGAAGTGGGGCATGATCCCGTGGAAGGAATTCGCCCCGACCGGGCCGTCCGGAACGGGGGAAAGGAGGAGGAAGTGCGGATCCTGCTGACGGGAGGGGCCGGGTTCATCGGATCGAACGTGGCCGACGCCTACGCGGGCGAGGGGCACGAGCTGATGGTGATCGACGACCTTTCCTCGGGGAAGGAGAGGAACCTTCCCCGGGAGGCCCGGTTCGTCCTGTGCGACATCGGATCGGACACCGCCGTCGAGGCGATCCGCTCCTTCCGCCCGGAGGTCGTCAACCACCATGCGGCGCAGATCAACGTCCGCGCCTCCGTCAGGGACCCGCGGTTCGACGCGCAGGTGAACATCCTCTCCACACTCCGCCTGCTGGAGGGGTGCCGGGAGCACGGGGTGCGGAAGTTCCTCTTCGCCTCCTCGGGGGGAGCCGGGTACGGGGAGCAGGAGGTCTTTCCCGCCGGCGAGACCCACCCGCTCCGTCCGGTGAGCCCCTACGGGGCGGCGAAGGTCTCGGCGGAGCTCTACCTCCACTATTACCGGGTCCAGTACGGGCTGGACTACACCGCCCTGCGGTACGCCAACGTCTACGGACCGCGGCAGGATCCGCACGGCGAGGCGGGCGTGGTGGCGATCTTCTGCGAGCGGCTCCTGCGGGGGCAGAGGGCTATCGTGAACGGCGACGGGGAGCAGACCCGGGACTACGTGTACGTCGGGGACGTCGTCCGCGCGAACCTCGCCGCGCTCACCCGGGGCTCCGGCCTTGCGGTGAACATCGGCACCGGGATCGAGACCAGTGTAAACACCCTGTTCCGGTTCCTCCGGGAGTTGATCGGCAGCGGGCAGGAGGAGATTCACGGGCCGGCGATGCCGGGGGAGCAGCTTCGGTCCTGCCTGGAAAACCGGATGGCGTTCGACGAACTGGGGTGGTATCCTGAGACGTCCCTGGAGGAAGGGCTCGCCCGGACGGTTGCGTTTTTCCGCGAAAAAATCCAATCCTCAAGCACGTGGTAGGCATGCGCATCGAGCAGATCCGGAATTTTTCCATCATCGCCCACATCGACCACGGAAAATCGACCCTTGCCGACCGGTTGATGGAGGCTACCGGTACGCTCACCGAGCGGGAGAAGGTGGACCAGTTCCTCGACAAGATGGAGATCGAGCGGGAGCGCGGGATCACGATCAAGGCGCAGAACGTCCGGATGCGGTACCGGGCGAAGGACGGAAAGGACTATGTCCTGAACCTGATCGACACTCCCGGGCATGTCGACTTCTCCTACGAGGTCTCCCGCAGCCTGTCGGCCTGCGAGGGAGCGGTGCTGGTGGTGGACGCCTCCCAGGGTGTGGAGGCCCAGACGCTTGCGAATGTCTACATGGCGCTCGAACAGAATCTGGAGATCGTCCTGGTGCTGAACAAGATCGACCTCCCGAACGCCGAGCCCGACCGCGTGCGCCGGGAGATCGAGGAGGTGATCGGGCTGGACACGGAGGGGATGATCCGCGCGAGCGCTAAAAAGGGGGTCGGGATCGAGGAGATCCTGGAGGAGGTGGTCCGGAAGATCCCGCCTCCCACGGGGGATCCGCAGGCCCCCCCGAAGGGGCTGATCATCGACTCCTGGTTCGACAACTACCAGGGGGTGATCGTCCTGGCCCGGATGTTCGAGGGGACGCTCCGCCCGGGGCGGAAGATCCTGCTTCTGTCCACGGGGCGAAGCTTCGAGATCCAGAAGGTGGGGGTCTTCGATCCGCATCCCAGCCTGGTCGAATCGCTCGGTCCGGGCGAGGTCGGGTTCATCATCGCGAACATCAAGGATGTCAAGGAGACCAAGGTCGGGGATACGATCACCGACGCCGGGAATCCCGCCTCGGTCCCCCTCCCGGGCTTCAAGGTGGTCCGGCCGATGGTCTTCGCCGGGATCTACCCGGTGGTCTCCGACAACTACGACCAGCTGCGCACGGCGATCGATAAGCTGCGGCTGAACGACTCCTCCTTCACGGCCGACCCGGAAACCTCGGTGGCCCTCGGATTCGGGTTCCGCTGCGGGTTCCTCGGGCTCCTGCACCTGGAGATCATCCAGGAGCGGCTGGAACGGGAATACGGGGTCGAGCTGATCACCACGGCACCGACGGTGAGCTACCGGGCGGTTTGCCGGGACGGGAGCGTCGTGGAGGTGGACAGCCCCGCTCGCCTGCCGGAGCCGATCGATCTGGACTACATCGAGGAGCCGTTGATCCTCGCCACGATCCACCTCCATGCGGAGCATCTGGGAGGGGTGATCAAGCTCTGCGAGGAGCGCCGCGGGAAACAACGGCAGATGAAGTTCGTGACCGGAGCGCGGGTCCTACTCGAGTACGAGCTTCCGCTCAACGAGATCGTCCTCGACTTCTACGACAAGCTGAAGACCGCGTCGAGGGGATATGCCTCGATGGACTACGAGATCCTCGAATTCCGCCGGGATGAACTCGTGAGGCTCGACATCCTGCTGAACGGGGAGAAGGTGGACGCCCTCTCGCTGATCCTTCACCGGGAGAACGCCTATTCCCGGGGGCGGGAGATCACCGAGCGGCTCCGGAAGCTGATCCCCCGGCAGATGTTCGAGGTGGTGATCCAGGCCGCGATCGGGTCGAAGGTGATCGCCCGGGAGTCGGTGAAGGCGATCAGCAAGAACGTGATCGCGAAGTGCTACGGGGGCGACATCACCCGGAAGCGGAAGCTCCTCGAAAAACAAAAGGAAGGGAAAAAACGGATGAAGCAGGTGGGCAACGTGGAGATCCCTCAGGAGGCCTTCCTCTCCATCCTGAAGGTGAAGGAATGATGTGGACGGGACGGAAAGTGGGCAGGAAGATCGGCCCGGACCAACAGATCCGGAAGAACGCTGCGGGGCCGGCCGGGAAGACAACCCCCGAGGCGAAAGGGAGGGGGAAGATCCGGGAATACGCGGAGGCGTTCGCCGTCGCCCTCCTGATCGCTCTTCTGGTCCGCACCTTCGTTGTCCAGGCATTCAAGATCCCCTCCGGGTCGATGGAGAAGACCCTCCTGGTGGGCGACCATATCTTCGTGAACAAGTTTCTGTACGGATACCATCTTCCCCTCACGAAAGGGCGGGTGCTCGGCTATTCGAAACCCGTGAAGGGGGACATCATCGTCTTTGTCTTTCCCGAGGATCCGGGGAAGGACTTCATCAAGCGGGTGATCGCCGTCCCGGGGGACACCGTGGAGATCCGCCAGAAGCGGGTCCTTCTGAACGGGACGCCCATCGAGGAGAAGTACTCCCGGTTTGCGGACGGGAACACGATCGACGGGTTCGTGCGGACCCGGGACAACATGGAGAAGATCACGGTTCCCCCCGGAAAATATTTCGTCATGGGGGACAACCGGGACCGGTCCTACGATTCCCGCTTCTGGGGGTTCGTGGACGAGGACGCGATCCTCGGGAAGGCCATGGTGATCTACTTCTCGATCGACTGGAGCCTGGAGGTCCGGTGGTACGAGGTCTGGAGGTATCCCGAGCTGGTCCGGTGGGACCGGGTCGGGGATGTGCTGCGATAGGGAAACGATTGACGCCGCGCTCCGGCGGCGGTATGATCTGGCTATCCCTTTTAAGCTGATCCCGTGAGGTTAGCAAAGGACGGAACGTGACCATCCCGAGCGACATCGCCTCCCCGAACCGCCGGGGAGGTTTTTTTTTGCCCGCAGTCAACCGATAGCGGCCCAGGGGAGGACGAACCATGAAAAAGGGCTCAACGAAAGTGATCCTGGACGCCAAGGGAATGGACCGGGTGCTCTCGCGCCTGACCCATGAAATCCTCGAAAAGAACAAGGGGGCGGAGGAGATCGTCCTGATCGGGATCTGCTCGGGGGGGGTTCCGCTCTCCCGGACGATCCAGGAGAAGATCCGGTCGATCGAGGGGGTGGAGGTCCCCGCCGGCTACGTCGACATCACCCTCTACCGGGACGACCTCTCCCGGGCCGGCTACCAGCCGAGGCTGAAGAAAACGGAGATTCCCTGCTCGATCGACGAGAAGAAGATCATCCTCGTCGACGACGTCCTGTTCACCGGGCGGACGATCCGGGCCGCGATGGACGCCCTGATCGACTTCGGGCGTCCCCGGAACATCCAGCTGGCGGTGCTGATCGACCGGGGACACCGGGAGCTCCCGATCCGGGCGGATTTCGTCGGACGGAACGTCCCCACCTCCCGGACCGAGACGGTCGACGTGGCCGTGGAGGGGAACCCGAAGGACTGGAAGGTCCTGCTGCGCGAGGGGACCCAGGGGAAGGGGGCCTGAATCCGATGGAATGGAGACGCAGGCACGTCCTGGGGCTGGCCGACTTTTCCCCCGAGGAGATCCAGTTCGTGGTCGATACCGCGAAGTCGATGGAGGAGGTGCTCACCCGCGACATCAAGAAGGTTCCGGCGCTCCGGGGGAAGACCGTGGTGAACCTCTTCTTCGAGGCGAGCACCCGCACCCGCACCTCGTTCGAGATCGCGGGGAAACGGCTGTCGGCGGACGTGGTGAACTTCAGCTTCTCCTCCTCCAGCGCTGCGAAGGGGGAGTCGCTCCTGGACACGGCGAAGAACATCGACGCGATGAAGCCGAACATCCTCGTGATGCGGCACCCCGCCTCCGGCGCCTCGCATTTCCTCTCCAGGCATGTCTCCTGCTCGGTGGTGAACGCGGGAGACGGAACGAACGAGCACCCCTCCCAGGGGCTCCTGGACCTCTATACGATATTGAAAGTAAAAAAGAAGATCAAAGGACTCAACATCGCGATCATCGGGGATATTTTACATAGCCGGGTGGTCCGTTCCGACCTGCATTCGCTGGGCAGGATGGGGGCGAAGATCCGGCTGTGCGGCCCTCCCACCCTGGTGCCGAAGGAGATGGAGCGCACGGGAGCCCGGGTCACCTGGGACCTCCGGGAGGCGGTGAAGGACGCCGACGTCGTGATGATGCTGCGGATCCAGCTCGAGAGGCAGAAGTCGGCCTACTTCCCGTCGCTGCGGGAATACTCCCGCCGGTTCGGCCTGAACCGGGAAGTCTTCTCGCTGGCGAAGGAGGATGCGGTCATCATGCACCCCGGTCCGATCAACCGCGGCGTGGAACTGTCCGACGACCTGGCCGACTGCGCCCAGTCGATCGTCCTGAACCAGGTGGAGTCCGGGGTTGCCGTCCGTATGGCCCTTCTCTACCTCCTTGCGGGAGGACAAGATGCTGCTCATTAAGGGAGGAAGGCTGATCGACCCGGCGAACCGCCGGGACGAATCGGCGGCGCTGGTGATCGAGAAGGGAAAGATCCGGGATCTGCTGCCGGGGGACGGGGCCCCTCGCGGATTCGACGGGAAGGTGATCGATGCGTCGGGGATGTGGGTGGTTCCCGGACTGATCGACATGCACGTTCACCTGCGGGACCCGGGGTTCGAATGGAAGGAGGATATCCGGTCGGGGACCGCGGCGGCCGCCTTCGGCGGATTCACCTCCGTGGCCTGCATGGCGAACACCAGCCCCGTCAACGACCACCTGGAGGTGACCCGGTACATCCTGGAGAAGGCGGGCCGGGAAGGCCTGGCCAACGTCTTTCCGGTCGCGGCGGCCACCCTGGGGATGCGCGGGGAGGAAATGAGCGATTTCGCGGAACTCGCGGAAGGCGGCGCCGTCGCCTTTTCCGACGACGGAAAACCGGTGCGCAATCCCCTCGTCGTCCGGCGGATCCTGGAGTATGCGAAGGGATTCGGCCTTCTCTTCATGGAGCATGCGGAGGACCCGGACCTCTCCGCCGGGGGAGCCGCGAACGAGGGATGGACCGCCTACCGGCTCGGGATTCCGGGGATCCCTTCCGCGGCGGAAGAGATCCTGATCGCCAGGGACATCCTGCTCGCGCGGCAGACCGGGGGGAGGGTCCATATCCAGCATATCAGCACGAAGATGGGGGTCGACCTCCTGCGGATGGCGAAGAGGGCGGGGCTGCAGGTGACCGGCGAGACCGCTCCCCACTACTTCACGTTGACCGACGCGGCGATCGAGGGCTACAACACGAACGCGAAGATGAGCCCGCCGCTGCGCGGCGAGGAGGACCGGATGGCGGTGCTCGAGGGGATCGCGGACGGGACGATCGACGCGATCGCCACCGACCATGCCCCGCACGACGACTATTCCAAGCGGTGCGAGTTCGTCGCCGCCGCGAACGGGATCATCGGCCTCGAGTCCGCGCTGCCCCTCTCGCTCGCGCTCCTGGGAGGCGGGAAGATCTCCCCCACGCGTCTGATCGAGCTGCTCAGCGCTTCGCCCGCCCGGATCCTGGGCCTTCGCGGAAAGGGATCGCTCGGCAAGGGGGCGGACGCCGACGTGACGCTGATCGACCCGGACGCCGAGTGGGAATTCCGGGAATCCGATCTCCGCTCGAAGTCGCGCAACAGCCCCTTTTTCGGCTGGAAGATGCGGGGACGCGCCGCGCTCGTCCTGCGGGCGGGGCGCGCGACGCACTCCCTTCTCCCGGATGTCCCCGCCGATGTCTGAGAAGCGGGCGATCCTCGCCCTGGCCGACGGGACCCTGTTTCGGGGAACCGCCTTCGGATACGAAGGGGAGACGGGAGGGGAGGTCGTGTTCCACACCGCGATGACCGGGTACCAGGAGGTGCTGACCGATCCCTCCTACAAGGGACAGATGGTGACGATGACCTATCCCGAGATCGGGAACACCGGGATCAACCCGGAGGATGTCGAATCCACCCGTCCCTGGGTGGAGGGGTTCATTGTCCGGGAGGCCTGGCGGATCCCCTCCAACTGGCGTCATGTGGAGTCGCTCGACGGCTACCTGCGCCGCTATCACATCTGCGGGATCGACGGGATCGACACCCGGGCCCTCACGCGGCGCTTGCGGGACGGCGGGTCCCAGATGGGGGTCCTCTCCTCGATCGACCTGGACGGGAAACGGCTCGTGGAGAAGGCGAGGGGCCTCCCCCCGATCGTGGGGCGCGACCTCGTCCGGGAGGTCACCTCGGACCGGGTCGTACGCTGGGAGATCGGCGACTGGGACCTGGCGATGGGCTACCTGCCGGCCGCCGAGTACCACAGGAAATTCGGCAGGGTTCCGAAGGTGGTGGCGCTCGATTTCGGAATCAAGCAGAACATCCTCCGGATGCTGGTGACCCATGGCATGGAGGTAACCCTCGTTCCGGCCGAAACCTCGGCCGCGGAGATCCTTGCGCGCAAGCCCGACGGCGTCTTCCTTTCCAACGGGCCGGGCGATCCGGAAGGAGTCCCCTATGCCGTCCGGACCGTCCGGGAACTGCTCGGGAAGGTCCCGGTCTTCGGGATCTGCCTGGGGCACCAGATCATGGGGCTGGCGCTGGGGGGGAAGACCTTCAAACTGAAATTCGGGCACCACGGCGCGAACCAGCCGGTGATGGACCTTTCGACCCGGAAGGTCGAGATCACCAGCCAGAACCACAATTTTTCCGTGGACCCGGACTCGCTGGGGGAGAAGGCGCGCGTCACCCATGTCAACCTGAACGACCGCACGGTGGAAGGGCTGGCCGTTCCGTCGCTGCGCTGCTTCTCGGTGCAGTACCACCCGGAGGCCTCCCCGGGGCCGCACGACTCCCGGTACCTCTTCACACGCTTCTACCGCTACCTGACCGGTTCGGAGGAGATCTGAGGCGGTCGATTCGATATATCCGATTCGAAGAGGCGGAGGTGAACGAGTGCCGAAGCGCACCGACATCCGGAAGATCCTGCTGATCGGCTCCGGCCCCATCATCATCGGGCAGGCCTGCGAGTTCGACTACTCGGGCACCCAGGCCTGCAAGGCGCTCCGGGAGGAGGGGTACGAGATCGTCCTGGTGAACAGCAACCCGGCGACCATCATGACCGACACCGATTTCGCCGACCGGACCTACATCGAGCCGATCACCCCGGAGATCGTCGCGAAGATCATCGAGCGGGAGCGCCCCGACGCCCTCCTTCCCACGATCGGCGGGCAGACGGGTCTGAACATCGCCGTCTCCCTGCACGAGATGGGGGTCCTCGAAACGTTCGGGGTGGAGCTGATCGGGGCGAGTTTCGACGCCATCCAGAAGGCCGAGGACCGGGACCTGTTCCGCAAGGCGATGGAGAACGTCGACCTGAAAGTCCCCCGGTCCGGCTACATCCGCTCCCTGGAGGAGGCGATCCAGGTGATCCCGGAGATCGGATACCCGGCGATCCTCCGCCCCTCCTTCACCCTCGGCGGGACCGGTGCGGGGATTGCCTACAACCGGGAGGAATACGAGGAGGGGATCCGGTGGGCGCTGGACGCTTCGCCGAAGCGGACCGTCCTCGTCGAGCAGTCGGTCATCGGCTGGAAGGAGTTCGAGCTCGAGGTGATGCGGGACCGGAACGATAACGTCGTGATCGTCTGCTCGATCGAGAATCTCGACCCGATGGGGGTCCATACGGGCGACTCGATCACCGTGGCCCCGGCGCAGACGCTGACCGACAAGGAGTACCAGCGGATGCGCAACGCCGCCATCCGGATCATCCGGGAGATCGGGGTCGACACGGGGGGGTCCAATATCCAGTTCGCGGTCCATCCGGAGACCGGAGAGATGGTGGTGATCGAGATGAACCCACGGGTGTCGCGCTCCTCGGCCCTCGCTTCCAAGGCGACCGGGTTCCCGATCGCGAAGATCGCCGCCAAGCTCGCGGTGGGGTACACCCTGGACGAGATCCCCAACGACATCACCCGGGTAACCCCCGTCTCCTTCGAGCCGACGATCGACTACGTGGTGACGAAGATCCCACGGTTCACCTTCGAGAAGTTCCCGCAGACCAAGGACATCCTCGGCACCCAGATGAAGTCGGTGGGGGAGGTGATGGCGATCGGCCGGACCTTCCAGGAGTCGCTGCAGAAGGCCCTCCGCTCCCTGGAAACGGGGATCTACGGGTTCGAGCCGGTGGGAGGAAAGGGAACCACGCCCGAGGCGAAACGAAAGCAGATCGAGGAAATGCTCCGCCGCCCCAACTCGAAGCGCCTCCTCTACATCGGCGAGGCCTTCCGGGACGGATGGAGGATCGACGAGATCCAGCGGCTGACCGGGATCGACCCCTGGTTTCTCGAGGGGATCCGGAGGATCATCGCCGCCGAGGGGGAGCTTGCCGGCCGCGGGGAGGCGTTCCGGGCGATCGCTTCCGGCGGCCCGATCCCGGAAGGGGCCGCGGAGTTCCTCCGGGAGGCCAAGGGGAACGGGTTTTCCGACCGCAGGCTCGCCCGGCTGTTCGGCTCCACCGAGGACGAGGTGCGCCGGACGCGACTGCGCGCCGGAATCCGTCCGGGATACAAGCGGGTCGACACCTGCGGGGCCGAATTCGAGGCCTACACCCCCTATTTCTACTCCTCCTACGACGAGGAGAACGAGGCGGTCCGCTCCCCGAAGAGGAAGGTGGTGATCCTGGGAGGGGGGCCGAACCGGATCGGGCAGGGAATCGAGTTCGACTACTGCTGCGTCCACGGCGTCTTCGCCCTCCGGGAGGAGGGGTACGAGGCGATCATGGTGAACTGCAACCCGGAGACCGTCTCGACAGACTACGATACCTCGGACCGTCTCTACTTCGAGCCGCTCACGAAGGAGGACGTGCTGTCGATCCTCGAGGTGGAGAAGCCCGAGGGGATCATCGTCCAGTTCGGGGGGCAGACTCCCCTGAAGCTCGCGGTCCCCCTCGAGCGGGAGGGGATCCGGATCCTGGGGACCTCTCCCGACAGCATCGACCGGGCCGAGGACCGGGAGCGGTTCAAGGAGCTGCTCGACCTGCTCCGCCTGAAGCAGCCGCCGAGCGGGATCGCCCGGTCGGCCGAGGAGGCGGTCCGGATCGCGAACCGGATCGGCTACCCGGTCCTGATCCGGCCCTCCTATGTCCTGGGCGGCCGGGCGATGGAGATCGTCCACGAAGAGGGGGACCTTCGGCGGTACCTCGAGCATGCGGTCGAGGCGTCCGAGGAAAAGCCGGTGCTGATCGACCGGTTCCTCGAGGACGCGATCGAGATCGACGTCGACGCGATCTCGGACGGGGAGACGGTGGTGATCGGGGGGGTGATGGAGCATATCGAGGAGGCGGGTGTCCACTCCGGCGACTCCGCCTGCTCCCTCCCGCCGCACTCGATACCCCCGGAGACGGTCCGGGAGATCGGACGGCAGGCGAAGGCGCTCGCGCGGGAGCTCGGCGTGGTGGGGCTGATGAACGTCCAGTTCGCGATCCAGAAGGGGGAGATCTACATCCTGGAGGTGAATCCGCGCGCCTCCCGCACCGTCCCCTTCGTGAGCAAGGCGATCGGAGTCCCTCTCGCGAAGCTGGCCGCGAAGGTGATGGTCGGGAAGAAGCTGGCCGATCTAGGGTTTACAGAGGACATCACCCCTCCATATTTCAGCGTGAAGGAGGCGGTCTTCCCCTTCATCAAGCTGCCCGACGTGGACACCCTGCTGGGGCCCGAGATGAAGTCCACCGGGGAGGTGATGGGGATCGACGTCAAGTTCGGGCGGGCCTTCGCCAAGGCCCAGATCGCCGCCGGGACGATGCTCCCGAAGGAGGGAAAGGTCTTCCTCAGCGTGCGCGACGCGGACAAGGAGGGGATCCTGGGAGCCGTGAGGATCCTCCACGAATCCGGCTTCGGGATCCTGGCGACCTCCGGCACGGCGGCGTTCCTCAACGCCCGCGGAATCCCGGCGGAGACGGTGCTTAAGGTCACGGAGGGGCGGCCCCACGTCGCCGACCGGATCAAGAACGGCGAGATCGCCATCGTCATCAACACGCCGCTGGGCGCCCAGTCCAAGGCCGACTCCTACTATATCCGGCGGGCGGCGCTCGTCTACAACATCCCCTATTTCACCACCCTGGCCGCGGCGAAAGCGGCGGCCCACGCGATCTCCCACCTGATCTCCGAGGAGATGACCGTCCGCAGCCTTCAGGAGTACCACGGGACGGCAAGGTGACGGAGCCTCTCTCCATCCAGTTCGTCAAGGGGGTGGGGCCCAGGCTCGCCGAAAGACTGGCCTCGCGGGGGATCCGCACTCCGCAGGATGCCCTCTACTTCTTCCCGAGGGGATACGAGGACCGGCGCACGGTGGTCCCGATGCGGGAGCTGGTCCCGGGGACGACCGTTCCGGTGCGCGGTTCCATCCTCGCGGTTCGGGAGGGGTTCCGGATGTCCGGCAGGGCCCGCACCTTCGAAGTGGTCCTCTCGGACGGCACCGGGCGGATCACCGCGAAATGGTTTCGGATCCACCCCTCCCTGAAGGAGCGGTTCCAGGCCGGCCGGACCGTCACCCTGTGCGGGACGGTGCGGATCTTCCGGTTCCAGCCCGAGATGCACCATCCCGAGATCCTCGCGGAGTCGGCCGAGGACGACCCGGTCCATCTCGGGAGGATCGTCCCGGTGTACCCCGAGGTGGAGGGGGTCCCGGCGAAGACGGTCCGGCGGATCCAGTGGGAGGTAGTGAGCCGGTTCGCCTCGTCGGAGCGGGAGGTCTTCCCGGCCTGGATCCTGGAGATGGCGGGAGTTCCGCCGCTCGGCGATTCCCTCTCGACCCTCCATTTCCCCCCGGCGGACGCGGAGGCCTCGACCCTCCTCTCATGGTCCTCCCCGGCGCAGCAGCGGCTCGTGTTCGGGGAGCTCTTCCATATCCAGTGGACCCTCGTCCGCCGCCGCGCCGGCGTGACGCAGGAGGCGGCGACCCCGCTGCCCTGGGACCGGGAGATCGTCGGGGAGATCAAGCGGCGGCTCCCCTTCGAGCTGACGGGGGCCCAGCGGCGCGTGGTGAACGAGATCCTTCGGGACATGTCCCGGTCGCACCCGATGCACCGGCTCCTCCAGGGAGACGTGGGGAGCGGCAAGACGATCGTCGCCTGGATCGCCTCGATGGTGGCCTGGAGGAAGGGGGCGCAGTCGGCCCTGATGGCTCCGACCGAGATCCTCTCCGAGCAGCATCACCGGAGGTTCCTCGACCTTTCGCGCGGACTCGGAGCGCGGGTGGTCCTCCTGACGGCCTCCCTTCCGGCCCGTGAGAAGGAGAAGATCCGGAAGGAGATCCGGGACGGAAAGGCCGACATCGTGATCGGGACCCACGCGATCATCCAGGAGGGGGTCGAGTTCCGGGAGATGGCGCTGGGGATCGTGGACGAGCAGCACCGGTTCGGCGTTCACCAGCGGGCCGCCCTGCGGGGGAAGGGAAGGATGGCGCCGCACCTTCTGGTGATGACCGCCACGCCGATCCCCCGGACCCTCGCGATGACGCTCTACGGGGACCTCGACGTCTCCGTGCTCGACGAGATGCCTCCCGGGAGAACCCCGGTCCGGACCCGGATCGTGCGGGAAGGGGAGCGGGCCCAGTGCTGGGAGACCGTCCGCCGGGAGCTTGAGGAGGGCGGCCGCGCCTACGTCGTCCTTCCGCTCGTCGAGGAATCGGAGAAGATCTCCCTGCGGGACGCGAAGAAGACCTCCGAGCGGGTCCGGGAGTTGTTCCCGGACATCGGAGTCGGACTGCTGCACGGCCGGATGAAAGGGGAGGAGAAGGAAGCGGTCATGCGGCGCTTCCAGTCTGGGGAGATCCGGATCCTGGTGTGCACCACCGTGGTGGAGGTGGGGGTGGACATTCCCGAGGCGACCGTGATGATGATCGAGCATGCCGAGCGCTTCGGCCTCTCCCAGCTCCACCAGCTCCGCGGAAGGGTCGGAAGGGGAAAGCGCGCGTCGATCTGCCTCCTGGTCCTGGGGGGAGGCGGAGGGGAAGAGGCCGTCGAGCGGCTGTCGGTCATGGAGAAGACCACGAACGGCTTCGTCATCGCCGAGGAGGACCTGCGGATCCGGGGCCCGGGCGACTTCGCGGGGATCCGGCAGTCCGGAATCCCCGACCTGGTCTTTTCCGACATCGTCCGGGACGCCGGGATCCTCTCCCGGGCACGGGAGATCGCCTCCCTCCTGATGGAAAGGGACCCCGGCCTCCTCCTGCCGGAGCATGCGCCGCTCGGAAGCTGGATCCGGGCGAGGGATCTTTCCCGGGGGGCAGAAATTGACTAACTCCCCGGGATTCATTAGGATATCTTTTTTATCCTTTTCAGGAGAGAGGGCATGGAAGAATTCCCACGCATCAAACGGCTTCCCCCGTACGTTCTGGCCGTCGTCACCGACCTGAAGGCGAAGCTCCGCAAGGGGGGGGAGGACATCATCGACCTCGGGATGGGGAACCCTGACCTGCCCACCCCGAAGCATATCGTCGAGAAGCTGGTCGAGGCCGCGAAGAACCCCCGGAACCACCGGTATTCCGCCTCGCGGGGGATCCCGAAGCTTCGGCTCGCCATCTGCAACTGGTACAAACGGAGATTCGACGTGGAGCTCGACCCCGACACCGAGGCGATCGCCACCATCGGGGCCAAGGAGGGGCTGTCGCACCTGGTCCTGGCGATCATGGGTCCGGGGGACATCGCGCTGGTCCCGAACCCCACCTACCCGATCCATGCCTACTCGGTGGTGATTTCGAACGCCGACGTCCGCTCGATCTCGCTCACCAGCGGGGAGGGGGATTTCCTCGACAGGGCCCGCAGGGCGATGAAGACGCTGTGGCCGAAGCCCAAGGTGATGATTATCTCCTATCCGCACAACCCGACCACCGAGGTGGTCGACCTCGATTTCTTCAAGCGGGTGGTCGCCTTCGCGAAGGAGCACGAGATCCTGATCATCCACGACCTCGCCTACGCGGACCTCGTGTTCGACGGGTACAAGGCGCCTTCCATCCTGCAGGTTCCGGGCGCCAAGGATGTCGCGGTGGAGCTCTACTCGATGTCGAAGGGATACTCGATGCCCGGATGGAGGGTCGGGTTCGTGGTCGGAAACAAGCGGATGGTCGGAGCGCTCACCCGGATCAAGTCGTATCTCGACTACGGGATGTTCCAGGCGATCCAGATCGCCGCCACCGTGGCGCTGAACGGCCCCTACCGGGTCGTCGACGAGGCCGTCGAGGTGTACCGGAAGCGGCGGGACTGCCTCGTGGACGGGTTCGCCCGCATCGGGTGGGAGTTTCCGAAACCGAAGGGGACGATGTTCGTGTGGGCGCCGGTCCCGGAACCGTTCCGGGCAATGGGGTCGGTCGAGTTCTCCAAGCTGCTGCTGACCAAGGGGAAGGTGGCCGTATCCCCGGGATTAGGATTCGGGGAGCACGGGGAGGGGTTCGTCCGGTTCGCCCTGGTCGAGAACGAGCACAGGATCCGCCAGGCGATCCGGGGAGCGAGGGCGGTGCTCCAGGCGCCGGTGAAGGGCGGGGCGCGATGACCCTGGCCGCGGAGATCGGGGTCGGGATCGTCGGGTTCGGGACGGTCGGCTCCGGCACGGCAAAGCTGCTGCTGGAGAACGCCGGCCTGCTGCGGCAGCGGGTGGGGGTGCCGATCCGGCTGGTGCGCGTCGCCGACCTCGATCTCGACCGCGACCGCGGGGTGAAGCTGCCGGAGGGGACGCTGATCCGGGACGGCCTCCAGGTGGCACGGGATCCCGCCGTCCAGATCTTCGTGGAGCTGATCGGCGGGACCGGCGACGCCCGGGAATACCTCCTGGAGGCGGTCCGGAACGGCAAGTCGGTCGTGACGGCGAACAAGGCGCTGATGGCCGAGCACGGGGCGGAGATCAGCCGGGCGGTCACCGCCGCCGGCGTGGATATCGGATTCGAGGCGAGCGTGGGCGGCGGAATTCCCATCATCCGGGCGATGCGGGAAGGGCTCGCGGCGAACCGGATCCTGGAGTTCCACGGGATCATCAACGGGACCTGCAACTACATATTGAGCCGGATGACGGGCGAGGGGAAGGAGTTCGCGGAGGTGCTCGCCGAGGCGCAGCGGATCGGGCTCGCCGAGGCGAACCCGTCGTTCGACGTCGACGGGATCGACTCCGCCCACAAGCTCGCGATCCTCGTCTGGCTCGCAACGGGGGGATCGGTCCCGCTTCGGGAGATCTACGTGGAGGGGATCCGGGACATCACCGCCCAGGACATCGCGTTCGCGCGGGAGTTCGGGTACGTGATCAAGCTGCTGGCGACCGCGAAGCAGAAGGAGTCCGGCGTGGAGGTCCACGTCCACCCGACGATGATCCCCGAGGGGCACCTCCTCGCCACCGTGGGGGGAGCCTTCAATGCGATCTACGTGAAGGGGGACTTCGTCGGTTCGACCCTCTACTACGGCCCGGGCGCGGGGCAGCTTCCGACCGCTTCCGCGGTGGTGAGCGACATCATCGAGATCGCCCGGGATCTCCGCAGGGGAGCCAGGGGGCGGATCCCGCCCAGCGGCTTCCATCACCCGGGGAATGGGGGCAAGACCCCGGTCTTTCCCTTCTCCGACGTGAAGTCCGAGTACTACCTGCGGTTCCAGGTGCTCGACAAGCCGGGGGTGCTTTCCAGGATCGCCGGGGTCCTCGGCGCGCACTCGATCAGCATTTCGTCGGTGATCCAGAAGGGTCGCAAGGCGGAGAGCGCGGTGCCGATCTTCATCCAGACGCACCACGCGAAGGAGCGGGACGTCCGCGCGGCCCTCGAGGAAACCGACCGGCTCCCCGTCGTCCTCGACCGGACGCGGATGATCCGGATAGAAAACAGCCTGTAAAGGAATGCAAGCGATGCACTGGGAAGGGATCATCCGCCGCTATTCCGCCCTCCTGCCGAAGGTGTCCGACGACTGCGTCGTGACGCTTCTCGAGGGGAACACGCCGCTCCTCCGGGCGCAGAACCTCGCGAAGGCGATCGCACCGGGGATCGACCTGCACCTCAAGTGCGAGGGGCAAAACCCCACCGGCTCGTTCAAGGACCGCGGGATGACGATGGCCGTATCCATGGCGAAGGCGGAAGGGGCGGACAAGGTGATCTGCGCCTCCACCGGGAACACCTCGGCCTCCACCGCCGCCTACGCGGCGCGCGCAGGGATGAAGGCGTTCGTCCTGATCCCGGAGGGAAAGATCGCCCTCGGGAAGCTCTCCCAGGCAATGATCCACGGGGCGCAGGTCGTCCAGATCCTGGGAAACTTCGACGACGCACTGGCGCTGGTGAAGGAGATCTCGGAGAGATATCCGGTGACCCTGGTGAACTCGCTGAACCCGTACCGGATCGAAGGGCAGAAGAGCGCGTCCTTCGAGATCTGCGACGCCCTGGGGGACGCCCCGGACTGGCATGTCCTTCCCGTGGGGAACGCCGGGAACATCACCGCCTACTGGGCGGGCTACAAGGCGTACCGCGAAGCGGGAAAGATTACCCGGCTCCCGAAGATGCTCGGATGGCAGGCGGAAGGGGCCGCGCCGATCGTCCGCGGGGCGCCGGTGCGGAAGCCGGAGACGGTGGCGACCGCCATCCGGATCGGGAACCCCGCCTCCTGGAAGCAGGCGGAAGCGGCCCGGGACGAGTCGGGAGGGATGATCCGGATGGTCAGCGACGCGGAGATTCTCGAGGCCTACAAGCTGGTCGCGGAGACGGAAGGGATCTTCTGCGAGCCGGCTTCCGCGGCTTCCGTCGCCGGCGTGGTAAAATTGGGGAGGGAATCGTTCTTCGCGAAGGGGGACCGGGTCGTCTGCACGCTGACCGGCCACGGCCTGAAGGACCCCGACAACGCGATCGCGCAGTCGGTGGAGGCGGTCACGATCCCCCCGGAGATGCCGCAGGTGATCCGGGTGCTCGGATTCTAAAGGGAGGGGCGGTGGCGCGGAAATTCGTCATTCTGATCGGCGACGGCATGTCCGACTGGCCGGTCCCGGCGCTCGGCGGAAAGACCCCGCTGGAGGCGGCGAGGAAGCCGAACCTCGATTCCATGGCTTCGGAAGGCGCGGTCGGGATGGTCCAGGTCGTCCCGGTCGAGATGTATCCCGGGAGCGACGTGTCGAACCTGAGTATCCTGGGCTACGATCCGCGGGAAGTCTACACGGGCCGTTCCCCCCTGGAAGCCGCCTCGATGGGGGTGGAACTCGGGGAGGACGACGTCGCGGTGCGCTGCAACGTGGTCTGCCTGAAGCATAGCGGCGCCGACTCGGAGATGGAGGATTTCTCGGCGGGGCACATCGGCACGAAGGAGGCCGCCGAGCTTCTGGCGTCGCTCCAGGCGCTGGTCGACGGCAAGGGAGTCCGCTTCCACCCGGGCGTGAGCTACCGGCATCTCATGGTCTGGCCGGGAGGAAACGACGCCGTCGTCACCACTCCCCCCCACGACATCCACGGGAAGAAGATCACCGAGTATCTTCCCAAGGGGGACGGGGCCGAGCTGCTGCTCGAGCTGATGGAGATCTCCCGCGAACTGTTCTCCGACCACACGGTGAACTGGAAACGGGTCGAGGCGGGAAAGCTGCCGGCCAACTCCATCTGGCTCTGGGGCCAGGGGAAAGCTCCGAAGATGTCCCCCTTCCCGGAGCGGTATGGACTCTCGGGGTCGGTCGTGGCGGCGGTCGACCTGATCAAGGGGATCGGGTCCTACGCGGGGCTTCGCGTGGTGAACGTTCCGGGGGCCACCGGCTACACCGACACGAATTTCCGGGGGAAGGGGGAGGTTGCTCTCCGGGAGCTCGCGGAGCGGGATTTCGTCCTGATCCACGTCGAGGCGCCCGACGAGGCGGGGCACAACGGGGACGCGGAGGAAAAGGTCCGGGCGATCGAGCGGATCGACGCGGAGATCGTGGGACCGCTCCTGACGCGCGCCCGCAACGAAGGGGACCTTCGGATACTGGTGCTTCCCGATCACCCGACCCCGGTGGCGATACGGACCCATTCCCAGGAACCGGTTCCGTTCGTCTTCTACCCGACCCCCGAAGGGCTTTCCTCCTTCGCGGGGAAGCGGTACACGGAAGCGGACGCGAAGGCCACGGGGCAGTTCGTGGCGGCGGGGACTTCCCTGATCGGGTATCTCCTCGGCAGACGCTGACCGGGTTCCGATGATGCCCGTCGCGACGGTCCGGGTGCTCTTTGCGGACACCGATGCCATGGGGATCGTCTACTACGCAAACTACCTGCGGTGGTTCGAGGCGGGCCGGGTCGAGCTGCTGCGCCGGATGGGGATGGAGTATCGCGAGCTGATCGCGACCGGGATCCATCTCCCGGTCACGGAAGCGGCCGTCCGGTACCTCTTGCCGGCCCGGTACGACGATCTCCTCGAGATCCATGCGGGGATCGGGGAACTCGGGCGTGCGAGCGTCTCCTTCCGGTACCGGATCGTGCGGAGCGACGGAGCCGTTCTCACCGAAGGTTCGACGGTGCATGCCTTCACCGACGACGCGGGCAGGGTGGTCCGCGTGCCCCCGGGGTTCCGGGAGCGGACAGGCCGGAGACCGACGGCCGGAGAGGAGGGATAGGGGCTATGGATCGGAATCTGGCGCTCGAGGTGGTACGGGTGACGGAAGCGGCGGCGCTTGCGGCGGCGCGGCTCATGGGCCGGGGCGACAACGTGGCGGCGGACCAGGCGGCCGTCACGGCGATGCGGAAAGCCTTCAACGCCGTGAATTTCAGGGGACGGGTCGTCATCGGCGAGGGGGAGCGGGACGAGGCGCCCATGCTCTATATCGGCGAGGAGGTCGGAGCCTCCGACTCCCCCGCGGTGGACATCGCGGTCGACCCGCTCGAGGGGACGACGATCGTCGCTACCGGGGGGAACAACGCCCTGGCGGTGATCGCCATCGCGGAGGAGGGGGGATTCCTGCACGCCCCCGATACCTACATGCAGAAGATCGCGGTGGGACCGAAGGCGGCGGGAGTGATCGACATCACGGCGACCCCGACCGAAAACCTGCGCAGCATCGCCAAGGCGCTGAAGGTGTACATGGAAGACCTCTGCGTCGTGATCCTCGATCGCCCGCGCCACCAGGAACTGATCCGGGAGTGCCGCGCCGCGGGAGTCCGGATCAAGCTGATCGGGGACGGCGACGTCGCGGGGGCGATCGCGACCGCGAAGGACGGATCCGGGGTCGACGTCCTGATGGGCGTGGGGGGCGCCCCGGAGGGGGTGCTCGCCGCGGCCGCCCTGAAGTGCATGGGGGGCGATTTCCATGGGATCCTCAAGTTTCGGAACCCGGAGGAGATCGCGCGGGCCAAGACGATGGGGATCGACGATCCCGGAAGGGTGTACCGGCTGGAGGACCTGGCGAAGAGCGACGTGATGTTCGCGGCGACCGGAGTCACCTTCGGGGATTTCCTCCGGGGCGTCCGCTTTTTCAGCGGAGGGGCCCACACCCAGTCGATCGTGATGCGGTCGAAATCGCGGACGACCCGCCTGATCGACACCACGCACTACTTCGAGTTCAAGCCGAAATACGACTGAGAGGGATGAGCCGGGCCATGAAGGAAAGCGCCGCCAGGGCGACGGGGCGGATCGAGATCGACTTCGAGCGATGCAAGTCGTGCGAGCTCTGCGTCCCCGCATGCCCGAAGGATTGCATCGAGATCGGGGCGGAGAGGAACTCCCAGGGGTACGCCTCCGCGGTGTTCGCCCGCCCCGAGGCTTGCACGGGATGCGCCATCTGCGCGGAGTTCTGCCCCGACGTCTGCATCCGGGTGTGGAGATGAAGGCCGCCGCCGTGGAGATCCGCCGGGAGCTGATGAAGGGGAACGTGGCGATCTGCCTGGGGGCGATCGCCGCGGGATGCCGTTTCTACTACGGCTATCCGATCACCCCCCAGAACGACATCCCCGAGTACATGTCCACGCACCTCCCCACGATGGGCGGCACCTTTCTCCAGGCCGAGAGCGAGGTTGCGACGATCAATTTCATCCTGGGGACGGCCGCGTCGGGGAAGCGGGTCATGACCTCCTCCTCCGGCCCCGGGATCTCCCTGATGCAGGAGGGGCTCTCCTACATGGCCGGCTCCGAGCTCCCGGCGGTGATCGTGAACATCTCCCGCTCCGGGCCCGGCCTCGGGGGGATCGCCCCGTCGCAGGGGGACTACTTCCAGGCGGTCAAGTGCGGCGGCCACGGGGGATACCGGATGCCCGTCCTCGCCCCGCACTCCGTCCAGGAGATGTACTCGCTCACCATGCGGGCCTTCGACCTGGCCGACAAGTACCGGAACCCCGCGATGGTCCTCGGGGACGCGATCGTCGGCCAGATGAAGGAGCCCTTCACGCCGGTCCCGTACGAGCCGTCGGTCCCGCCGGAAAAGCCGTGGGCCCTGACCGGCTGCAAGGGGCGTCCCCGGCAGAACGTGAAATCGCTCTACCTGAAGGACAACGCCATCGAGGTCCACAACTGGAAGCTGTTCCGCAAGTACGAGCGGATGCGGGAGGAGGAGGTGCTCTTCGAGCGCTTCCGTCTCGACGGGGCGACGATCGCGATCGTCGCCTTCGGAACTGCAGCCCGGGTGTGCAAGACGGCGATCCAGTGGGCGAGGCAGGAGGGGATCCCGGCCGGGATGCTCCGTCCGGTCAGTCTCTTCCCGTTCCCGTCGGCGCAGGTCGACGAGGCGGCGGAGGCGGCGGACGTCGTGCTCGTCGTGGAGATGAACACCGGCCAGATGGTGGAGGACGTGCGGATGAGCACGAGGCATCACGACCGGATCCGCTTCCTCGGAAAGCCGTGCGCGATGCCCACCCCCGAGGAGATCCTGGGGGAGATCCGGACGCTCGCGGGGAAGAGGCCGTGAAGAGCCCGGGGAAGGAACGGTTCTCCCGGCAGATGTTCGACCGTCCGAAAAGCCTCGTGGACGTGCGGACACACTTCTGTCCCGGGTGCCACCACGGGATCGCGCACCGGATCCTCGCCGAGACGATCGACCGGTACGATCTGCGCGAGAAGACGATCGGCGTCGCCTGTGTCGGATGCTCCGTGTTCCTGTACGACTACATCGACGTGGACGTCGCGGAGGCCCCCCACGGGCGGGCTCCGGCCGTGGCGACGGGGGTGAAGCGGGCCCAGCCCGACAAGTTCGTCTTCACCTATCAGGGGGACGGCGACCTCGCGGCGATCGGGACCTCCGAGATCATCCACGCGGCGAACCGGGGGGAGAACATCACCGTCCTCTTCGTGAACAACACCACCTACGGGATGACGGGAGGGCAGATGGCCCCGACGACCATGCTCGGGCAGAGGACCTCCACCTCCCCCTACGGCCGGGATTTCCGGAACGACGGGTACCCCATCAAGATGGCCGAGCTGCTCGCCACCCTGGAGGGGACCGCCTATTCGGCCCGCGTGGCGACCAGCACCCCGGCACAGATCCGGAAGGCCAAGGAGGCGGTGCGGAAGGCCTTCGAGATGCAGATCCGGGAGATGGGGTTTTCCATCGTGGAATTCCTGTCGACCTGCCCGACGAACTGGGGAATGAAGCCGCTGGAGGCTCAGGAGCGGGTGCTCGGGGAGATGTCGGAATACTTCCCCCTGGGCGTGTACAAGGAACGGACACAGGCGGACTTCGTATGACCACCGACGTGATCATGGCCGGCTTCGGAGGGCAGGGGATCCTGATGATCGGGAACCTGCTCGCCATCGCCGCGATGGACGAGGAAAAGCAGGTGACCTATTTCCCGGCGTACGGGGTGGAGATGCGGGGAGGGACCGCGAACTGCACCGTCGTGATCTCGGACGAGGAGATCGGATCCCCGGTGGTGGGACTTCCGGAATCGTGCGTCGTGATGAACGCCCCCTCGCTGGACCGGTATCTTCCGCTCGTCCGGAAGGGGGGGAACCTCCTGATCAACAGCTCCCTCGTCGATCCGGCGAAGGTGGGAAGGGCCGATCTCCGTCTCCTGGCGCTCCCCGCGAACGACATCGCCCGCGAGGCGGTCGGGAGCCAGCAGCTCGCCTCGATGGTCGCGCTGGGGGCCTACGTGGCGATGACCGGGGTCGTCTCGATGCAGACGCTTTTCGACTGCATCCCGAAGGTCGTCTCGAAGAAGTACGAGAAGTTCATCCCGCTGAACGTCAACGCCCTGAAGGAGGGGGAGTCCTTTGCCAGAATTCACTCGTGACGAATCGATGGACGACCTGCTGTCCAAGATCGCGGAGGAATCCGGCGACTGGGGCCCCGCCGCGGGGGATCCCGAGGTGCAGGTGGGAGACCATATCCGGCAGTTCCGGGAGGAGGTCGGGGTGTCCCTCCAGCAGCTGGCGGAGAAGACCGGCTTCTCCTCGGCGCTGTTGTCCCAGATCGAGAACCGGATGACCTCGCCGCCGCTGGGGACCCTGGTCAAGATCGCGAACGCGCTCGGGACCTCGGTGTCCGCCTTCATCGGGGGGAAGGAGGAGCGTGCCTTCTCGATCGTGCGGAAGACCGACCGGACCACCGTCTCCCGGGTGGGGCTGAAGGAGGGGGGGCAGTCGGCCTACGCCTACGAGGCGCTCGGGGTGGGAAAGGCGGGGCGGAAGATGGAGCCGTTCCTGGTGCGCCTGAAGCCGCTGCTCGATCGCAACGTCGCGCGGAACAGCCACGAAGGGGAGGAGTTCCTCTACGTCCTCTCCGGGAAGGTGGAGGTCTTCCTCGACAAGTTCTCCGACGTCCTCTCCGAGGGGGACTGCATCTACTACAACTCGACGATCCCGCACCACGTCCATTCCACCGAGGAGAAGGAAGCCCTGATCCTCGCGGTCATCTACCAGGGGGCGTGAGGGGACGATGATCGCCGGGGGGGCCGACGGCGCCTTCCGCACCGCGTCCGCCGCCTGCACGGATCCGGTGGCCGCCGTGTCCCGCTGGAAGATGTTTTCCGGGAGGAAGGCGGTCGGGTGCGCCCCCCTCCACGCTCCGGAGGAGCTGCTCCACGCGGCCGGGATGCTCCCGGTGACCGTGTGGGGGACCGAGGATTCCTCCCCTTCCCCCGGGGGGGGTCCGCCGTTCCTTTGTCCCGTCCTCCGGGGGATCTTCTCGGCGATCCGGGGAGATCTCGGCGCCCGGATCGACGCCTGGGTCTTTCCCTCCACCTGCGACACCCTCCAGAACGCCTATGAAGTGCTTCGCCTTTCCGGTCATCCGAAACCGCTGTTTCCTATGGTCTTTCCCCTGTCCGGAAGCTCCCCCGGAGCGGCCGAGTTCCTCCTCGACCGGATCGAGGCGTTTCGCGAGTGGGCGGAAGAGGTGGGCGGTCGCCCCGTTTCGGAGGGGGCGCTGGACCGCTCCCTCCGGGTCTACGACGGGAACCGCCGGCGGTTCGGGCTTCTCGAGGAACGGATGGCGGAGTCCCCGGGGTATGTCACCGCGGAGGAGTACGGCTGGCTTTCCCGGGCGGGGATGGTGCTCCCGAAGGAAGCGCACAGCGAACTCCTGAACGCCGTCCTCTCCCGGCCGGCCGGACCCGGGAGCCAAATCGGCGGGAAGGTTTTTCTCAGCGGCATGCTCGCCCCTCCCGGGCTCCTGGATACCCTCGACCGGGCGGGGGCTTCCCTCGTGGGAAACGATCTCGCCCTGGGACACCGGTATTATGCCGGTGAGGCCGCGGGAACGGGGGACGCGGCTCTCTCCCTCGTCCGGCGGCACCTGGGTCGGGAGCCCTGCTCGACGCTTCACGACGGGGGGACCCCGAGGGCCGATTTCCTGTTCGAACGGATCCGGGCGTCGGGGGCGGACCGGGTGATCCTGGTCCGGGTCCGACGGTGCGAGCCGGAAGGGGGGGATCTCCCGTGGATCGCCGAGGGGGCAAGGGAACGCGGGATCCCGTTTCTTTGCCTGGATACCGACCTCTCTGCGGGGGAGCGGGAGAGCTGGAAGGTCCGCGTCGAGGCCTTCCTCGAGATGG
>MGPV01000001.1:11050-11181 GCA_001797615.1 Deltaproteobacteria bacterium GWC2_65_14 | reverse complement strand
CTGTTGGTCCTCTTCGAGTACCCCGGATACGGCGCGCGCGCAGGCGAATTGCGGGAATCCGCTTTTGTTGCCGCCGGGGTAGAGGCGGCCCGCGCCGCGGTCGAACAGTTCGGCGGACCGCTGTACCTGTT
>MGPV01000001.1:0-11025 GCA_001797615.1 Deltaproteobacteria bacterium GWC2_65_14 | reverse complement strand
GCGGCCGCGGTGGCGGGCTCGGGACAGGTCCCGGTCGCCGGGGTCGTGCTGATTACGCCCTGGGATTCCTTACCCCGAACGGCGCAGACCGTGTACTGGTTTCTTCCGGCAAAATGGCTGACCAGGGATCGCTATGACAATGTCCGGAACCTGAACCGGTACCCCGGGCCTGTGGCGGTAGCCGTAGCGGAACAGGACGAAGTCATCCCGCCCGAGCGCGGCCGCAGGTTGTTCGATCTGCTTACCGGCAGGAAAAAGCTGTGGGTGATGCCGGGCGCGGGCCACAACGATTGGCCCGGCGTCGTGGATCCCCCGTGGTGGAGTGACGTCATGCGGTTCGTGACGGCGGGATAGCCGCCGCGCGCCGCTACTTCTTCATCAGGCCCTCCAGGCTGAGGAGCGGCGTCGCGCCTCCCCCCGAGAGGAGCACGTTCGGGACGGTGCCGTTCCACTTGGCGATCGCCTCCCGCATCGCCTCGATCTTTCTGAGCTCGATCATTTCCGTGGTGATCTGCCCCTTCTGGAGCCGCAGCGACTCGGCCTCCGCCTTCGCCTGGGCGATCTTCTGCTCCGCCTCGATCTTGATCCTGTCCAGGTCCCTCTGTGCCCTCAAGGCGAACTGCTCCGCCTCCTGCTTCGACTCGATCGCGTCGGTGAACTTCTTGGAGAAGCTGAAATCGATGACCGAGAACCCGTCCACGAACAGGTTGTAGTCGGCCAGCTTCTGGCTCAGGGTATCCTTGATCGCGGTGCTTACGGCCTCCCGCTCGCTGATCAGCTGGACCGCGGTGTACCTCGCCGTCACCGCCTTCACGGCCTCCTGGACGTTCGGGTCGATGATCCTCTCCTTGAACGCCACCCCGACGTTCTGGTACACCCAGTTGGCCTTGTCCGGGACGATGTGGTAATTCAGCGCGATCAACGACTTGATGTCCTGGAGATCCTTGCTCGCCGCTTCCGACCGGGTCTCCGACTTCTGGATCTTGACGTCCATCTTCACGATCTTCTGCATGATCGGAATCCGCAGGTGCAGCCCTTCCCCCAGGACTTCGTTCTGCACCGCCCCGAAGTTCAGCACGACCCCCCGCTCCCCCGCGTCGATCTTCACGAAGGGATTGAGAATCAGGAGAAAGAGAAGCACCGCCACCGCGATGGCGCCTGCCACCACTTTTTTCCCGATCTGTTTCACCGTCTTTTTCATTTCGAATTCCTGCATGAAAGCCTCCTGCCGGCAAGCGGAATCCGGGGAATCCGCAGCCGAATCTTTTTGGTTGGTTCCCACCGGACCGGGAAGCAGAGGGTTATCGGGAAATGGCCGGGACCGGCGGCGGCCCCGGAACGGGACGGACTCCGGTACGGTGCCGATCTGCGCGGGATTCCGGACCGTCGCCCACTTCACGATAAGGTTGCGCCGGGTTCGTGTCAAGGGGGGGAACGGAACCCTTAATCTATTCCCCCGTTCCGGCCGATAAGGAATATGGGATGCAGAGCCGCGGAACGGCCGCGGGAGGGAGGCTCACTCGCATGAAGGAAAGGAAGAAGATCCTGCTCGTGGAGAGCGACGCCAGGGAGATGCGGAGCCTGCAGAGCGCGCTGGATCCGGGAATCTACCAGGTCTTCTCCTCCTCCCGCGGCGATGAGGCGCTGGAGATGGTCTGCAGGAACCGGCCGGACCTGGTGCTCCTGGACGCGAGGATCCCCGAGATGAACGGGTTCGACGTGTGCAGGCAGATGAAGCATCAGCTCGACACCCGGCAGATCCCCGTCATCCTGACCTCGGAGCGGAACGGGTGCGAGGACCGGATCGTCGCCATGGAGGCCGGGGCCGACGATTTCCTCCACAAGCCGATCGACCCGGTGGAGCTCAAGATCCGGGTGAACTCCATGCTCCGCCTGAAGGCGTACGCCGACGATCTCGAGAAGAGCTGCCGGGAGATCGCCCGGAAGAACGACCAGCTGATGGAGCTCGAGGGGGTTCGGGAGGAGCTGGCGCACATGATCATCCACGACATGACCAATCCTCTCTCCGCGGTCACGCTGGGGGTCGAAACGGTGCTGTACGAACGGGAGAACCTGTCGGAAAAACAGGAGAGGATCCTGGAGATCTGCCTGGTGAACTGCCGGGAGCACATGGCCCTGATCGACAACATCCTGGATGTCTACCGGATGGAGTCCCGGGAGTTCAACCCCTCGAAGAAATTGACCTCCCTCGGCGAGCTCATCGACGGCGTGCTGGTGATGTTCCGGCACCGGATCGAGGCCAAGCGGATCACCCTGGTCCGCCCGGAAGGCCCCGGGCTCCCCCACATGCGGATCGACCCGATGCTGATGAAACGGGTCCTCGCGAACCTGGTCAGCAACGCGATCCGGCACACCCCCGCGGAAGGCAGGATCGAGATCGACGTCCGCCCGACGGGGGAACGCGGAGACTACGTCATCCGCGTGACGGACAACGGAACCGGGATGGACCCGGTCTATTTTGAAAAGGTTTTCGACAAGTTCCAGCAGGTGGAGATGAAGAAGGCCGGGGTGATCAGGGGCAACCTCGGGCTTGGCCTGGCCTTCTGCAAGCTGGTCGTGGAGGCGCACGACGGGCGGATCTGGGTGGAGAGCGACGGGATCGGAAAGGGATGCTCGTTCCGGTTCATCATCCCGGGGGCGCTTGTCCCAAACGGGACCGGCCTGTAGGAGCGGACCCACCGGTCCTTCGGATCAGCGGGCTCCCCCTCCACGCATCTCTCCGGCCGCGGGCAGGCCGCACCCCCCGGTTGCCGACATCACGGCGTCCACGATCGCCCCCTCGAGAGCCCGTGTCGCGAGGACCGCCGTCTGCATCGGGTTTCCTTTCCGCCCCGCGGCCCCGGTGGAGAGGGCGATCACGATGTCGCCGTCCATGGGGGTGTGGACGGGCCGGATGGCCCGGAACAGAGCCCCGTGCGCCATTCTCGCGACCCCGGCCAGCTCCTCCCGGGAGAGGTCGTCGGCCGTGGCGACGACGGCAAGCGTCGTGTTCCCCGGGGAAAACGGCTCCCGCAGGTACCCGCCCAGGAACGCCTCTTCCGTCCCCGACCGTTCCGTGCCGTCCGCGGTCCGCGCCCCGGCGAGCCACTCTCCCGAGCGGGGGTCGAACACGTCTCCGAAGGCGTTCACGACGGCGCAGGCCCCGACGAGCGCCCCGCCGGCCTGCACGCTCGCGGTCCCGAACCCCCCCTTCATCGCGCGCTCCAGCCCGAAAATCTTCCCCACGGTGGCCCCCGCCCCGGCCCCCACGCAGCCCCGGCCCGGCGGCCCCCCGGACGCCTTCGCCGCCGCCGCGTAGGCCGTTTCCGGGGTCGGCCGACAGGTCCGGTCGCCGAAGCCCAGGTCGTAGATGACCGCCGTGGGAACGATCGGCACCATCCCCGCGGACGTGGGGAACCCCACGCCCCGCTCCTCGAGAAAGCGCATCACCCCCGCCGCGGCATCCAGTCCGAACGCGCTCCCTCCCGCCAGGACCAGTGCGTGGATGCGGCGCACCGGGTGGGGGCGCACCAGGGAGTCCATCTGTCTGGTGCCGGCGGCCTCCCCCCGGATGTCGGCGGCCCCCGCCGCTCCCCCGGGGAGGAGCAGGACGGTGACCCCCGACCCGCGCTCGAGGTCGTGCTCGTGCCCCACGAGAACGCCGGCTACGTCGGTGATCGATCCCTCCATCCTTCCTCCGCTATGCCGGTCTGCCTGCCGGTGCGCACTCCGCACCGGGTTGTCGTTGGGGCGCTCGGCCCACGTCAACATCCTGGAATACAAGGGAGGTTTTTGGCAATGAATTTCCCAGGGTCCCGGGAGGCAAAAACATAACTGACCGATAAACATCGAGATTGACAGGAGGGCACCGATATTGCTTTATTGGAGGTTCCCCTGATGACTCGACGGATAATCAGGATGGAGAACAGCGGCATGTCGCGATTGTTCTCGGTCTACAAGGTGGAAAACGGAGACAAGATCCTGCTCGGCGGTCTGGTGGAACGCCGGAAATCCAGACGGGAATACTCCAACCACGTGGGCCTCCTGCGGATGGCCAGGAAGAAATTCGCAGAGTCTCACGAGGAGGACATCCAGATCGTCCTGAAGGAAGAACGATGAGGTCGAAGTCCGGGAGGACCTGGTCCCCTCCGCAAGGACACCGGCCGGTGCTCCGGTTGCGGACAGTCTGAATAAAACCAACGGAAAAAAACAACGCTTCGTTCCCGGCAGGGCTATGTCGCCGCGGCCCCGCACACCCGCAGCGTCTCCCCGGCGATGAAGAGATCCTCCCTCGTATGGAGGACCAGGATCCGCCCGGTGGAGCTGTCGGCGGCAATGTCGGCGTCCGGTTTCCGCGTCCGGTTTCGTTCCGGATCGAGCCTGAGTCCCAGGAACGAAAGGTCCAGGCAGACTTCCTCCCGCAGGGCGGACGCGTTCTCTCCGACGCCGGCCGTGAAGACGAGAACGTCCACTCCCCCGGCCGAGGCGGCGAGCGACCCGATCGCGGAGCGGACCGCGTGCGCGTATACGGAGAGGGCAAGCCGTGCCCGACCGTGCCCCTCCTGCGCCGCCTCCTGAACCGTCCGGAAGTCGGACGAGACGCCCGACAGGCCGAACAGCCCGCTGCGTCTTAGGAGAATATCGCCGAGTTCCCCGGCTGTCAGCCCCATCCGCTCCAGCGCGTAGAGCAGGATGCCGGGGTCGACCGATCCGGCGCGGGTTCCCATCACGAGTCCCTCCAGCGGCGTAAACCCCATCGTCGTGGCGACCGCCCGGCCCCCGACCGCGGCCGCCGCCGAGCAACCGTTTCCGAGGTGGCAGGTGACGGTCCGCAGTCCCTCCGCGGACCGCCCGAGGAACTCCGCCGCCCTCCCGCCGCAGTAGGCATGGCTGATCCCGTGAAACCCGTATCGGCGGATCCCGCGCTCCGCGTACCACTCGTAGGGCAGGGCGTACACGTGCCGTGCCGGGGGAAGGTCCGCGAAGAACGCCGTGTCGAAAACGGCCACGTGGGGAACCTCGGCAAGCGCCTTCCGCGCGGCGGTGATGGACGCGATGGCCGGCGGGTTGTGCAGCGGGGCCAGCTCCGAGAGGCGGGAGATCTCCCCCAGCACGCGGGAGTTGATCGCCACGCTCCCGGTCAGGGCCCGGCCCCCGTGCACGACCCGGTGCCCGACGGCCGTGACCGGGTCGGAGGCGAGCTCCTCCGCGATCTCCGAGAGCACCGCGGGAACGGCCTCCCCCGGCCGCCCTGCCACGGACGCGGTCCGCTCGCTTTCCCCCTCCCGGCGGACCCGGAGCGTCGAGCGGAGCCGCTCGTCCCCGGAGCCTTCCTCCGCGGGTGTTCCCTCCACGATCCCGTCGACCGTCCTTTGCGTGGTGCGACCGGCGAAAAGGGAGAACTTCAGGGTGCTCGAGCCCGCGTTCAGGACGAGGACGCTCACGACTCCCACTTCCAGTCGCGGATTTCGGGCATGTCCTCCCCGTGCCGGTGTATGTACTGCTTGTGCTCCAGGAGCCGGCCCCGCAACTCCTGCTTGGCGTACGCGGCCCTCGAAGCCAGCCCGGGCACCCGGTCGAACACATCCTCGGCGAGATGGAACCGGTCCAGGTCGTTGAGCACCACCATGTCGAAGGGGGTGGTGGTCGTCCCCTCCTCCTTGTACCCGCGCACGTGGAGGTTCCGGTGATTGGTCCGGCGATAGGTGAGCCGGTGGATGAGCCACGGGTACCCGTGGAAGGCGAAGAGGATCGGCCGGTCCTTGGTGAAGATCGCGTCGAACTCCCGGTCGGGGAGGCCGTGGGGATGTTCGCTCTGCGGCTGGAGGCGCATGAGGTTCACCACGTTCACGACCCGAACCTTCATCTCCGGCGCCATCTTCCGCAGCAGCGAGACCGCCGCGAGAGTCTCCAGCGTCGGGACGTCTCCCGCGCACGCCATCACCACGTCGGGTTCGCCCCCCCGGTCGCTGCTCGCCCACTCCCAGATCCCGACCCCCGCCGTGCAGTGCCGGATCGCCTCCTCCATGGAAAGCCACTGGGGCGAGGGCTGTTTTCCGGCGACGATCACGTTGACGTAGTTGCTGCTGCGCAGGCAGTGGTCGGTCACCGACAGGAGGGTGTTCGCGTCGGGGGGGAGGTAGACCCGGATGATCTCCGCCTTCTTGTTCACCACGTGGTCGATGAAGCCGGGGTCCTGGTGGCTGAACCCGTTGTGGTCCTGCCGCCAGACGTGGGAGGTCAGGAGGTAGTTCAGCGACGCGATCGGGCGCCGCCACGGGATATGGCGGGTGACCTTGAGCCACTTCGCATGCTGGTTGAACATCGAGTCGATGATGTGGATGAAGGCCTCGTAGCAGGAGAAGAGCCCGTGCCGGCCGGTCAGGAGGTAGCCCTCGAGCCATCCCTGGCACTGGTGCTCGGACAGAACCTCCATCACCCTGCCGTCGGGGGAGAGCGCCTCGTCGGATGGAAGCCGGTCGGCGACCCACGCCTTGTCCGTCGCCTCGAACACGGCGCCCAGGCGATTCGACGCGGTCTCGTCGGGCCCGAACACCCGGAAGTTGCGGGAGTCGGCGTTCCGGCGCAGCACGTCGCGCAGGAACGTTCCCATGACGCGTGTCGCCTCCGCCTCCACCGCACCCGGCGCGGGCACATCGACGGCGTACTCCCGGAAGTCCGGCATCCGGAGGGCACGGAGGAGGACCCCGCCGTTGGCGTGGGGGTTCGCCCCCATCCTCCGGTTCCCTGCCGGCGCCAGTGCGGCGAGCTCGTCGCGCAGCCGGCCCTTCTCGTCGAACAGCTCCTCCGGCCGGTATCCTTTCATCCAGTCCTCCAGGAGCTTCACGTGGTCCGGCCGGGAGGCCAAGCCGGACAACGGGACCTGGTGCGAGCGCCACGTCCCTTCCGCGGGCTTGCCGTCCACCTCCTTCGGTCCCGTCCACCCCTTGGGAGTCCGCAGGACGATCATCGGCCAGCGGGGACGGGTCGTATCCCCGTTCGATCGGGCCTTCGCCCAGATCCGGCGGATGTCGCCGGTCACCTCGTCGATCGCCGCCGCCATGGCCTGGTGCATCGCTTCCGGTTCCTCCCCCTCCACGAACGTCGGGGCGTAGCCGTAGCCCAGGAACAGGTGCTCGAGCTCCTGCCGGGGGATTCGGGCAAGGAAGCAGGGGTTCTGGATCTTGTAGCCGTTCAGATGGAGGATCGGAAGGACGGCGCCGTCCCGGACCGGGTTGAGAAACTTGTTCCCATGCCAGCCGGTCGCCAGGGGGCCCGTCTCCGCCTCGCCGTCCCCCACGACGCACGCGACGATCAGGTCCGGGTTGTCGAAGGCGGCGCCGAAGGCGTGGCTCAGGGCGTATCCGAGCTCTCCCCCCTCGTGGATCGATCCGGGGGTTTCGGGCGCGACGTGCGAGGGGATTCCGCCGGGGAAGGAGAACTGGGTGAACAGGCGTTTCATCCCTTCGCGGTCGCGGGAGACGTTCGGGTAGATCTCGCTGTAGGTCCCCTCGAGCCAGATGTTGGCCACGAGCCCGGGACCTCCGTGGCCCGGGCCGCAGACGTAGATCATGTTCAGGTCCTGTTCCTTGATGATCCGGTTGAGGTGGACATAGATGAAGTTGAGCCCCGGGGTGGTTCCCCAGTGCCCCAGGAGCCTCGGTTTGATGTGCCGAAGGGCGAGCGGCTCCTCGAGGAGGGGATTGTCGTAGAGGTAGATCTGCCCGACCGACAGATAGTTGGACGCTCGCCAGTAGGCGTCCATCCGACGGAGCTGTTCGGGGGAAAGGGGTGTCGTCATGGGCGCCTCCTGACGGGAAGTTGTTTTATGTCGGTCTCACCAGGCGGGACTCTCTCCCGGCGCAATGCGGATCTGCCTACCCCGAACGGGATTCAACCCGAACCCCGCGCACAAGTCCAGTGTAACGCGGCGTCAATTCGTTTTCACCCCCCACGTCGAAATCCGTCCCACCCAGTCCTCCTCCCGGTCCGTGTCGATCGGCCGGCCCGGCGCGGGGCTCCACCAGCGCTGCAGGGGAGCACTGCCGCGGGGTTCGCCCAGCGATCCGTTTTCGGCGAATGTGCCGCCCGTGCGCGGGCGCTGCGCGGGTATGCCGAAGCGGACGCAGTCGTCGGTCTTGTCGGTCACCGTGCCGGCTGTGGTTTGGATCCTCCCACACGATCAGGAACTCGCCGCCCGCGAGCGAGCGCCCGAGGACCGAGAGATCGAGCTGGTTGCTCAGGTTGTCCGACGTGTTGACGATGAGGCGGTGATCCACGAGCGTGAGGCGGTTGTCCGCCGGCTCGTCGAGGTAGAGCTCCACCTTGTCCTTTCCGATTTCGGTGAGGCGCAGGTCGCGATAGACCGCACAGCCCGTGGAGAGTGCGAGAAAGAGCACCAGCGACAACAGGCCTCCGATCCTCAACGCGCGGCGAACGGCTCCATGCATCGGGCACGAAGATGACATCCTGATGGCCCCCCTTTCGTGGAATGGCGCGGCGGATGCGCGCGGGATTCATGCTACAGCGAAAGGCGGGCGAACGGCCAGGCGGAAGGAGGCCAAAGGGTCGCGACGGCTGACCCGCGTACTTCCCACCGTACGTGAAATCGGCGGAATCACGATTTTTTCCTATCATCGGTCGGGCCGGCCAACTTCCCTGGAGGAATTCCGGGCGAAAGAATGATGTGCGCGATGCGGAGGGTGCCGTTCCTCCTCCGCGCCCTTCCCTCGGGGATCGACCGGGTGCAGACATTCCCGTCCTCGGTCCAGGAATGGGCGCCCCCGGTGAAAAGGCACAGGATCCCGTTTTTCCGCAGGGCGAACGACGTGGTCCCGGGGCCGTCGGCGGAGTAGCGGGAGTCCACCTCCCAACCGGATTCACCCAGCAGAAACCGTATCGGCTCATCCGGCGGGACCTCGCCGGTCATCCCCGATGACATCGTAGCTCGGGAGGATCCGGTTCCCCGCGGATCATCCTCCTTTCGCAGCGCGGAAGACTCACCCGGGAACGCCAGACGATTTCCCTTCCGGGGTACAATGGCGGAAAAGCGCTTGACCGTTTCTGAAAGGAGGCGCGCATGCCCAGGAAGACCGACCGCGGGAAGAGGATCTTGGGCAGACCTTCGGGAAATACGGCCTCGGTCACGGATTTTACATCGTCCTGCCGCTGCTCGGGCCCTCGAGCCTGCGCGACGCGGCGGGACTGGCGGGGGACTCCTTCCTCGACCCGGTCGACTACGCGGCAGACGGTGAGGTCGTTGTCGGCGTCAAGGCGTTCAAGGCGGAGAATGAGCTGTCCCTTCGGATCGGGGACTACGAGGACCTGACGAAGTCGGCCATCGACCCGTACGTTGCCGTCCGCGACGCCTATTCCCAGCACCGCGCGAAACAGGTCCGGGAATAGCCCCGGGAGGACCTCACTTCCAGTACGGGCTTCGGATCTCCAGGTAGGCCTGGTGCGCGGCCGTCGCAGCCTGCGCGACGGCCGTGATGATCATCTTGATATGGGACGAGACATCCCCCACCGCGAGGATCCCGGGGACGTTCGTTTTCTGCCAGCGGTCCGCGACGACCTGTCCCTTTTCGTCCATGGCCAGGTCGAGGTCCCGGAAGATCACGGTGTTCGGCTTGCGGCCGACCGCCATGATCACGGCGTCGGCGGCGAGATCGGAGACGGCGCCCGACGCCAGGTTCCGGATCCGGACCCCTTCGACGAAGTCCGTTCCGAGGAACGTCTCCACGGCGGAGTCGAGGAGAATCTCCACGCCGCGCTTCGTGTCGAACTCCTCCGGAAGACCGTGGGAGGTGCGCAGCGTGTTCTGGCGGTGGATGAGCGTGATCCGGGATGCGACCCCGGAAAGGCGCTGGACATGGGACAGCGCCGTGTCTCCTCCGCCCACGACCGCGACGCGCTTTCCCCGGAACGCTGCGGGGTCGCGGACGACGTAGTGGACGCCGGCGTTCCGGTCGGTGAACTCCTTCTCCCGCAGGATGCCGGCTTCGGACGCGGTGCTCCCGCTCGCGATGATGACCATCTTCCCGCGCACCACGGTGTTCCCGGAGAGGACCTCCCTGTCGCGGGTCACCTCCTCGATCCTTCCGCCGATCAGCTCGACCTCCGCCCGGCGGGCCTCATCGATCAGGTAGTGGGCAAGCTCCTGGGCGAGGATCCCCGGCCGGAGGCCGGGATAGTTGTCGATCTTCTTGTCCGGGCACCAGCGGGTGAGGATTCCGCCCCACGAGTCGCCCTCGAAGACCGCGGTGCGAAGCTGTTTCCTCCCGCAGAACGAGGCGGCGACGAGCCCGGCCGGCCCCCCGCCGACGACCACCACGTCGTACTCCTTCCGGCCCGGGAGCGGTTCTTCTCCCGTCTTCCTTCCGGGGGCGGTCCCCCCGGGAGAAACCGGATCCACCACGACTTCCAGACGGTACGTTCCCATGCTCCCTTTCCGGCGGGTGTTTTCCCGGATTGCTTCCATAAGAAAAGGATACCCCGATCCCGGGCGGAGAAGGAGGGGAGGGGGAAAAACAATCCCCTCCGCGTGTGGAAGATCTACGGAGGACCGCTAACCGCCGGAGAGCGATCTCAGGATCCGCTCGCGCGCCTGCGCGGACAGGGTGTCCCGGGACAGTCCCGCCGGGGGATCCTCCGGGACGGCGATCCGCCGGACCGTGTCGCGGATCAGCAGAAGCTGCCGCTCGTACCGGGCGCAGAACCGGCACAGGAGGAGATGGAGGCGCACCCCGATCCGCCTGCCGGGGGGGAGCCTCCGGTCCATCGACTCCGAGATCAGCCGCGTGACGTCCTTGCAGGAGAGCATCATTTCGCAGTTCCCGCCTTTCCCCCGAACCGGTTCGCCTCCATGCAGGCGCGGAGCCGCATCCGGGCGCGGTGGAGGATCACCCACAGGTTGGTCTCGGTGACGCCGAGAATCTTACAGATCTCCCCGGTGCTCATCCCGTCGATTTCCCGGAGCGTGAAGGCGCCGGACTGGTTCGCGGAGAGGGTGGACAGGCACCGGCG